>NZ_JAILWL010000099.1 GCF_025698965.1 Roseibium sp. | reverse complement strand
GACACAAGGTCTTCAACCGGAGCGCAACTGGTTGAAGCCGTTGCCATCCTGGGCTGGAGGGAAGGAAGCTGGTTTGCACATATCCACGCCTACTGGCGCGAACACGATGCTTATCACCTCGGACATCTGCTTCCACATTCTCTTACGGTCGACGGAGACACAAAAATATCCGGTTTCGGATTAAAGGGTGCCCGTTTCGTCGCCGCCCCGGATCCGGAAACGGAGTTCACGCTGTTTCGCGTGCAAAAGGATCAACTCCTGCCTCAAGGAAGAACCGCCAATGCATTGATCTTTACCAAGGCGTGGACTGGCTTGCGCGTACCAATACCGGCGGTTCCTACAAAGTCTTTGGACTCGGCAGCCTGGCAGGCGCTCAATTTCAGGATGCGTCGCCGATGACCGGCCTGATTTCTGAAATCTTGATAAGACCCGCAGCCGGTCAAGAAGGCGACAACACATTGGAGATCCCTGTGCGCTGCGTCGATCTGCAAGGGCATCTTCACGAAGGGAAAATCAGACCGGCAGGTGCACCGACACTTGTGACGTGCGAGCTGTTACTGACGTTTCAACCTGCGCCTCCTGAAAAAAGCTAAACTAAACGATGGGGCAATTCATAACTCTGACAAAGCAATCGGGCGGAACAGTAAGAGAACATTTACCCTTGCAGAACACAATAGGAACAGGTAATGTGTTCTTGATTTGTACCACTCGATTCTCGCAATCAGGGGAAGCTGATATGCTTACGCGCAAGCAGTACGAACTGCTCATGTTCATTCATGAAAGACTGAAGGAAACAGGCGTCCCGCCGTCTTTTGATGAAATGAAGGATGCTCTTGATCTGCGGTCCAAGTCGGGGATTCACCGTCTGATCACGGCTCTGGAAGAGCGTGGCTTCATTCGAAGGCTCCCGAACCGGGCAAGGGCAATGGAAGTGGTTCGGCTGCCGGACTCCATTGCTCCAGGTCTCGGCTCCCCTCGACCACGCGGTAGTTTTTCGCCGGAAGTGATTGAAGGGTCTTTGGGTAAACAGGAAACGCCCGCCCCGACCGCTGAACCGGAAGTCGCTGGAATGGAAATTCCGGTTATGGGACGCATTGCCGCCGGCGTGCCGATCGAAGCGATCCAGACACACAGCCATTCCATCACGGTACCGCAGGAGCTTCTTGGCAAGGGCGAACACTACGCGCTGGAAGTTCGGGGCGATTCAATGATTGAGGCCGGTATTCTGGACGGCGACACGGTCTTGATCCGGAGAACAGAAAGCGCCGATAGCGGCGACATTGTTGTCGCTTTGGTTGATGACGAGGAAGCAACCTTGAAACGGTTGCGCAAGAAAGGCGCCTCCATTGCGCTTGAGGCTGCAAACCCGGCTTACGAAACACGTATTTTCGGTCCGGGCCGCGTACGTGTGCAAGGTCGGTTGGTCGCACTGTTCCGACAATACTGATGATTGGGCACCGCGCTTTCGTACAGATGCGCCCGGGTTTGGCGGTCAGTCAACATTTCGTTTCTGTCGCAAGCTGGCGCGTGTAACCGCGCCGGTTCGGTGCCATGGTCTTGGAGGCTCCGGTATTGCATAGCGGATCCTTGAAACTTTTGGGTTCACCGCGAGTATTGCTGACCCATCAGTCGTGTGACCTGGAATTGAGGCCGTAGCTCTCGGCTCCACGTCGGAAAGCCAGATTGATATTGCACCGCGCTTCTTCCTTACCTCTTTGTCGATAACGAGGTCTACCGGACATGCCTCGCGGATATTTAGATCGGACACGACTATATCGGCATACTGACAGTCCAGTAACAGGGCCTCTACCGTTCGAGGCAGAGCAATCGAGAGCGCTTCGACTGTGACTGAACTGTAAGGATCGTCGTTTCCTGCTGCATAAGCCCGAACCACACACCCATCTGGATCGCAGGACTTCTGCCGCGATTGCATCTTGTGCGACAATATCGCGCTTTCGGGAATTCCTTCATCCACAAGCCAGACATCGCTTGCGAAAGATCGTCGCCTTCCGGACCACTTTAGGGTGCTATCCACGTCGCGCGCGGCGACCCGGTTACCACTCGCGGCTAGTTGAATATCGGGAGGCTTCTGCAACCCGACCACCACTAAGCCGGCGATAAACGGTAAAATGGCGGAAAACCGCCAGCGACCAGGCAAAAGCAATATCGTAAAAAGAGCGGCCATGAACAAAAGAGCACCAACAGCGCTCAGCTTGCCGACTGATCCGGCACCAGCTCCAAGCTCCGCTGTGAACGCCGCGATTTCAAGGATCCAAGACAGTCCTATTGACATGACAGTCAGGGGCAATGCAGCCAGCCCGAACGGCATCAGCACCAGAGACAGAACACCCATGGGCATCACCACAAGCGAAAACACTGGCATGCCCAAAAGGTTTCCCACCAGCCCGAAGGGTGCAATCCGGCCGAATTGGTGCGCCCCGATTATCCCGGTCGCCACTCCGGCAACCAGGGCCGTCACAAAAAGCCCGACACTCCAGCGCCCGACAACTTGCATAAGGCGGACAGGAACACTCACGTCCTCTTTTCGTCGATCCTTAGGGACTTTTTGACGTCTTCGCCAGAGTTCATAGACCGCAATCAGACAAATCACGGCGGCAAATGACATTTGAAAACCCGGCTGAAACAACCGTTCGGGTGCAAGAAGCAACAAGAACAGCCCCGCAAGAGCAACACTGCGCAGGGTCAACCCTCTCCGCCCCGTCAGAATACCGACAAAAACAAGACCGATCATCAAAAAAGAACGCTGGGTAGCGACGGATGCCCCTGACAGGAGGAGATAAAACACTGCAGCTGCAAGCGCTGCAGCAGCCGCCCATTTATGTGTTGGCCAGCGAACTGGAAGCGACGGAAAAACCGCAAGGGTCAGGAGTACAAGCCCATAAGTACCACCTGCAAACAAAGCCATATGAAGTCCGGAAATTGCGAGAATATGCGCAAGACCGGCAGCCCTCAAATCTGTTTCGTGTTTTTCCTCAATTGCGCTGCGGTCCCCGACAAGCAAAGCAACCGCAAGGGCTCTTTCCCCTCCCTCTCCCAGAACTGTTCCAATCCTGGCTTTTATGGCTTCTCGCAAACGCTGCACTTGCGCTGCCGCTCTGACCGAAAGCGGTGGCTGTTCTCCCTTGATGACGGTGACGGGACCAAAACTGAAACCGCTCGCGCCTATTTGGTCAAAAAAAGCCCTGAATGAAAAATCATAGCCGCCAGGGACAACCGGACCGGCAGGCGGAAACAGTCTTGCACGAACTTTAACAAATTCACCAACACTGACATTCGGTTCAACCGGAACCCGCAATCGAATTTTCCCGGGAAAAACCAGTTCATTTATCGATCGCCCATCAACTGTGATCACCTCCAGTATCAGACGCCTTCCAGAGGCCCTGTCCAATCGCTGAAGAACCATCCCCGTCAGGTCGACATTCATTTGCTCGCCAAGTCTCGGCGCCTCCACATAGGCGGTACGCACGGCGCCAGTCGTCACCCCACCAAGACATGCCACGGCCAGAACGAGGGATTTTCCATAAGGGCGCCCTCTCGCCGATGTCATTGCCAATACAAAAACAAGACCAAAAAGAATGCTTAAAACAAGCCAACTGGGCTCATCTGGCAATCCTGAGTAAAGAGCAATTCCAGCGGCAAACGCGAATCCGGTCCAAAGTAGTCCCTGGTCATCCCAGAAACGGACATCGCGAGTGTCCGAAAGTTGGCTTTTTCCGGTTGAAAGCAATTGCTGAAGTGCTCTCCAACGCTTGAGCCTGCTGTCTTCTTTATTGGCGTGTCGTGACCCGGCAGCGGGTATTACCGATCTGGAATCGGAAGTCTGTTCCGCGACGTCACGGACTTTTTCCCTTTGCTGTGGATCTGGATCATGAACCACCAGTCGCGTTTTGCCCCTAATACTTGATAGAGCGCGCAGCTCTCGTTCGCCCGGTTCTATTTGGCCTGTCCCTATTTAGCATGGCTCAAGCCTGTGTTAAGACCGCGCCACAAAACGGCGCGATCCGCGTCTGCATCCTGACAGAGACTTTCAAATAGCACCATGGCACAAGATATCGTCACGCGTTTCGCTCCCTCCCCGACCGGATTTCTACATATTGGCGGCGCCCGGACAGCGCTCTTCAATTGGCTGTTTGCCAAGCACTACGGCGGCAAAATGTTGCTGCGCATCGAAGACACCGACCGTGCCCGCTCAACACAGGAAGCCGTTGATGCACTGATCGACGGCTTGTCTTGGCTTGGGTTGGATTGGGACGGCGACCCGATTTCCCAGTTTTCGCGCGTCGGCCGCCACAAGGAAGCTGTCGAGCAAATGCTTGCAGATGGAACAGCTTATCGCTGTTATTGCTCGCCTGAGGAAGTTGATGCGATGCGCGAAAAAGCACGCGCAGAGGGAAAACCGCCGCGCTACGACGGCACCTGGCGCGATCGAAATCCGTCTGAAGCTCCGGCGGGCATTGATCCCGTCATCCGGCTCAAGGCGCCCCAGGAAGGCGAAACCATTGTCGATGACATGGTTCAGGGTCGCGTGGTTATTCCGAACAAGGATCTTGATGATTTCGTGCTGATGCGCTCGGACGGCACGCCGACTTATATGCTGGCTGTTGTTGTTGATGACCATGACATGGGAATCACGCACATCATTCGCGGGGTTGATCACCTGACCAACGCTGCCCGGCAAACTTTGATTTTCAATGCGCTTGGCTGGGACGTCCCATCCATGGCCCACATCCCGCTCATTCATGGACCGGACGGCGCCAAACTCTCAAAGCGGCACGGAGCGACCGGTGCCGAAGCCTACCGGGCACTGGGCTATCTGCCGCAAGCGCTGCGCAACTATCTTGCGCGCCTGGGCTGGAGCCACGGCGATGAAGAAATCATGTCCCTCGAAGACATGATCAAGTGGTTCGGCATGGATGCCGTCGGCCAGTCTGCAGCCCGGTTTGACTTTAAAAAACTTGAGAATCTCAACGGTCATTACATGCGCACGACTGACGATTCTGAGCTCCTGGAGCACTGGAAAGTCTTTCTGCAAAATGTTGATACCGGAGCGACCGTGCTGGAATGGCTGTCTGAAGCAGGCAATGAACAGACCGCCCTGGCGGCTTTGCCTGGCCTGAAAGAACGCGCCAAAACGCTGGTCGAATTGACTGAAAGCGCATCTTATCTCTGGCGGCAACGCCCGCTGGACACCGATGAGAAGGCTCAGAAAATTCTTTCCGAGGAAGCAAAGGCCATCTTGCTGGACCTCCACGAAGTACTTTCGCAAGTACGGGACTGGAGCGCAGAGCCGCTTGAAACAGCGGTCAAATCCTATGCAGAGGAAAAGGAACTCAAACTCGGAAAAGTAGCACAGCCGCTTCGCGCCGCCCTGACAGGGCGCGGAACGTCTCCGGGTATCTATGATGTACTTGTGGCTTTGAAACGAGAGGAATCTCTCGCCCGCATTAAAGACCAGACTGTCTAAAACTTCCCTTGCGGGACTGCGGTGTCAATAAATCTGAGATCGGCCGGTTAGCATGTTTGGTCAAACGCGTCTTTGACCAAAGCGTTATACCGGCCAGCTTGCGGCAGTGCAGTAAATGGGCTAGGCAATAGCCGAAAATTACAAAAGTGCCGTCCGGCACCCTGCGCGGAAAATCACGGTTGCAGGTGCTCTGCCAGAAGGTACATCAGGTTAACGCAAAGGGGTTTCTGTATGGCCGACAACAACGCCAAGCTCAACGTCGGTGGAGCCGACCACGACTTCGACGTACTTGACGGGTCCGTCGGACCGTCAGTTGTGAACATATCGTCCTTGTACAAGGACACAGGTATGTTCACGTATGACCCGGGCTTTACCTCTACCGCATCCTGCGAATCCAAAATCACCTATATCGATGGTGATCAGGGTACGCTCCTTTATCGCGGCTATCCGATTGAACAGCTTGCTGATCACGGCGACTTTCTCGAGTCCTGCTACCTGCTGCTTTATGGCGAGCTGCCGACGAAAGCGCAAAAGGATGACTTTGTAAGCCGGGTCACGTATCACACAATGATCCACGAGCAGATGAACCGGTTCTATTCGGGTTTCCGCCGCGACGCGCATCCGATGGCCATTATGGTTGGAACCGTAGGAGCAATGTCTGCTTTCTATCACGATTCAACCGACATCACCGATCCGCATCAGCGCATGGTTGCCTCCCTGCGCATGATTGCAAAGATGCCGACAATCGCGGCAATGGCCTATAAATACCACGTCGGCCAGCCCTTCGTTTATCCGCGCAATGACCTGGGTTACGCTGCAAACTTTCTTCATATGTGCTTTGCCGTACCCTGTGAAGAATACAAGGTGAACCCTGTTCTGGCGCGCGCAATGGACCGCATCTTTATTCTGCACGCGGATCACGAGCAGAACGCATCCACGTCAACGGTTCGTCTTGCAGGCTCTTCCGGTGCAAATCCATTTGCCTGTATTGCAGCCGGGATTGCATGCCTTTGGGGCCCTGCCCACGGCGGTGCAAATGAAGCTGCATTGAACATGTTGTCCGAGATCGGTTCCGTCGACCGGATACCTGAATTTGTTGCACGTGCGAAGGACAAGAACGATCCTTTCCGCCTGATGGGCTTCGGTCACCGGGTCTATAAAAACTATGACCCGCGTGCCCGCATCATGCAGAAGACCACACACGAGGTCCTCGGCGAACTGGGCATTAAGGACGACCCGCTGCTGGATGTCGCTATGGAGCTGGAAAAGATCGCTCTGAACGACGAATATTTCGTCGAAAAGAAGCTGTATCCGAACATCGACTTCTATTCTGGTATCACGCTGCGGGCTCTCGGCTTCCCGACAACAATGTTCACTGTGTTGTTTGCGCTGGCCCGTACAGTTGGCTGGATCGCACAGTGGAAGGAAATGGTTGAAGATCCGTCTCAGCGAATCGGTCGTCCGCGTCAGCTCTACACAGGAGCCACAAAGCGCGACTACACGCCGATCGACCAACGTCGATAAGATCCGAATCTCCTGGCAGGCCTGCCGGTGGCATTTTTTTGTCTCCCCCAAGGGAACCCTTCCAGCTGAGAGAAATCATTTTCCAGTTTGAGACGCACTTTAAAACACACGTTCCTGCACAAGGAATTCCACCAGTGTTACCCTAACTTATACTCACACACCAAATAATAGAATCTTACATCAATTGAAAAAACGACCAATTTCTCCTACTAAAATTTTAGAAAAAGAAGACTATCCAAGAAAACATCAAATATTAAATTTAAGATATACAGAACTCACACCTCGGATGGAGGTTTTTACAAATAATAAGGATTCGGAGCCTAACTTAGTCTCAAATAAGTCGCGTTCGTTACGCTGGGGCTTTAAGGGGTAGACATGAATTTCCTGAAATTCGCTTCGGATATGAAGTTTGGGGTAAAGGTAGGCGGCAGTTTTGCCGCTGTTGTGGCGCTGACCGGTATCGTCGGTGGTGTCGGCGCATACAGCGTCATGACGCTGTCCGAAAGAATGGAAGTTGCAAAACAGTCCACCTCCACAATTGCGCAATTGCAGAACCTCGCCAGCAAACGCGAAGACTTCCTGTCGTCTCACGATCTTCAGGCGGCAGAAGCCGCACTGGTCGATATCAATGGATTGAGCAACGAACTCAAAATCCTTGAAAACCAGCTGAAAAGCGAACCTCAGGCACAGGTTCCCGTGGCAGAAGCTGCATCTGCTGTCACCAAGTTTCACGCAGCGTTTGAAAATGTCGTGAGCCTGACACAGGACCAGTCGGAAAAACGCACGCAACTTGAAGGTGCGGTTCAAAATCTCGAGATGGTTGCCTCCGATATCCTGGGAAAAGCCTTCCTGGCACGTGATGGCATCAGTGCCGATGATACCAACGCACGTAAAACGCTTGTTCTGGCCAACAAGGTCGGTCAATCAGCAGCAGGTTTTCAAGAAGAAGCACTGACGCTGCAGAACCTCTTCAATGCAGCAGCCAACAACGCCAAACAGCTTGCCGACATCCGGCAACGGATCGAAGCGCTTGTCCCGACTGCCCAAAAAATGACGGCAAACACCTTCGAAGGCATTGATCCGGCAAACGTTCGAAAGCTTGCTTCGACAACAGAAGAAATCTCTCAAACACTCGAAAAACTGTCGAACACAAAAGACTATATCGAGATCTTTGATCTGACGGATGCGGTGAAAGCCGGTTTTGAGCAATTGGTCGCAAGCTCGAAACAGATCAGCACAGATGCAACCGTTGCCATTGATCGGGTCTACAAGCAGGCAGACGAAATCAAACAGAGATTTTACGCTGCCGACAGCGTCTCCGGCACGGTGATGCAGCTTGAAGCAGACGCAATGGCTGTAAAGGCTTCGGCATTCTATTTCATGATCGCCCCTACCGAACAAAATCAGGCGGCAGTTCTTGAAGGTCTGGCAGGCCTCGGCACACTTGCAAACCGTCTGGAGACTGGCGCCAAGGACTTTCCGGCTATTCTGGACAAGGTGCCGGAGGTTGTGGCGTCTCTGGATAGTTTCGAGTCCACATTTGATGAATTGGCTGCAAATCAGTTTCAGCTCGCTGGACAGATCACAACCATGAAGGACCTGTCGCAAACGGTCCAGGCACAAATTTCCACAATATCGGCAGACCAAAGTGCCGCTGCTCAAGCCTCAAGCTCGAGTGCATTAAGCGTGATCAGCCTGGCACTCCTCACAGCAGTGCTTGCCGGGATCGGCATGGCGATTGCACTTAATTTCGCTGTGACGCGTCCTTTGCGCCGCACCACCGAAACCATGTCGCAGCTCGCCGACGGCAACACGGATGTCGATATCGACGGTGTTGATCGAGGTGATGAAATTGGTGACATGAGCCGCACCATCCAGGTCTTCAGGGACAATGCTGTCGAACGTGTTCGACTCCAATCAGAAACCGAGCAGGAACAGCTACTTCGGTCGGAGCGCCAGGCACGTATCGAAGAAATGATCAGCGGTTTCCGTGAAAAGGCCTCAGCGGTTCTAGGGTCTGTTGGTGAAACTGCACATACGCTTGATGGCACTGCACAGGACTTGAGTGATATTGCGGGTCAGAATTCAAACCTGGCAGACAGCACATATTCTGTCACAGACGAAGCCACACAGAATGTTCAGACAGTCGCCAGTGCCGCCGAGGAACTTGCCGCCTCGATCGCCGAGATCTCCCGCCAGGTCAATCAGACCACCCAGGTCGTTGCACGGGCAACTGAAGGAACACAAGTCACCAACGAAAAGGTCCAGGGACTCTCGACCGCCGCAACCAAGATCGGTGAGGTCGTCAGCTTGATCCAGGCGATTGCCGAGCAGACAAATCTGCTGGCACTAAATGCCACGATTGAAGCGGCGCGAGCCGGTGAAGCCGGCAAAGGGTTTGCGGTTGTGGCAGCGGAAGTCAAGGAGCTGGCAACCCAGACCTCGAAGGCAACGGAAGAAATTTCCTCTCAAATCACAGAGATCCAGGATGCAACGAAGGATGCGGTCTCGGCAATCCAGGAAATCACCGAGACCATGGATGAGGTCAACGAATACACGTCCACGATTGCAGCCGCAGTTGAGCAACAAGGTGCGGCAACCAATGAGATTTCGGTAAATGTTCAGCGGGCAGCTGAGGGAACCGGATCTGTGAAAAACAACATGTCCGACCTGTCACAGGCCGTTGCCCAGACAAGTCAGTCAGCAAATCTGGTCTTGGGTGCTTCGGGCGAACTGTCTCAAAAAACCGAAATGCTCAGCCAGGAAGTCGGAGATTTTCTCGACAACGTCGCAAACGCGTAAACTTGCGAACCCCAGAACGAATTGTCTCCCGGACACAGAGTCCATGGTCCGGGAGAACCTTGCATCCGGATGCTTCTATAATTCGAACAATTCAAATCGGCTGATTGCTGCCTGAATTGGCAACAAAAAATGGTTCAACCGTTTTTTGAATTCGCCATCGCCTGCAACACGACCTCTGCCGCAGCCATGCTCTGGCTGTATCCGTCAGGCAAGCGCATTTCGTCTTCCAGCCGGCCAAGTTCATCGAGCTGCTCTTGTCTTTCAGGACTTTCGGTCAGCAAGCCCTTCAAATGTTCAGCGAGCAATTCCGGTTGAACTTCCTCATCTAGAAATTCAGGAATCGCTTTGCTGCCAAGGATGATGTTCGGCAGCACAAATGAGTCGACACTGGAAAACTTGAATATGCGGTTGAGCTCCTTGATGCGTCGGAAAAACCAGTCAACCTTGTAGGCAACCACCATCGGAACACCGGCCAGAGCAAGCTCGAGCGAGACCGTTCCGGATGCGGCAAGCGCCGCATGGGCTCTACGAAATGCAGCTTTCTTTGCATCAAGCCCGGTTACGATCGTCGGCTGAAACTGCCACTCCGACACGCCTTCCCTGACCTTGTCTTCAAGATGCGCCACTGCTGGAAGCACGATCTCAATTTCAGGTACCTCCCGCTTGATCAAGTCAACTGTTTTGCCGAAGTCACCCAAAAGCCGGTCAATTTCGCTGCTTCGACTTCCAGGAAGGATCAGGAGCACCTTTTTGTCGGAGCTCACCGGCAGCCGCTCCCCCTCGCACGGGCGTAGTTCCTTGATATTCTCGCTGAGCGGATGACCGACATAATGTGTCGGTGGACCTCCTAACCTCTTGTGAACACCAGGTTCGAATGGCAAAAGCGCGAGAAGTTCGTCTACATAGACACTCATTTTCTTTGCCCGACCCGGACGCCAGGCCCAGACCGATGGAGACACATATCCAACGATGGGAATGTGAGGTGCTCGCTTTCGGACCCTTTTGGCAACATTGTGCGTGAAATCCGGACTGTCGATTATGACCAGCACATCCGGCTTGGCCGCAATCGTAGCATCGACGGTTTGGTAGACCCGTTTCACGATCAAAGGCAGGCGGGCAAGGACTGCGCTCAATCCCATAACGGACACATCTGACATGTTGAAGAAGCTGGTCAAGCCTAATGCGGTCATGCGTTCACCGCCCACACCGCAATAACGGACGCCCTGCCCCAGGCTCGCGTTCAGGGCTTTCATCAGCTCAGAACCAAGCTGATCCCCGGATTCCTCTCCGGCGACAAGACAAATGGTCGGCATATTGCCGGTCATGCCACCGGCTCTCCCGATCCAGTTGACCGTTCAACGCCAACCACGAATAGACCGGCCTCATCAGCTCTATGGAGTGTTTGTTCTTTTTCGGCGATTAGGGCTCCGTGCGCTTCAACAGCGATACCTGAGAGACCGGCCGACACGGCCAGATCAATCGTGCGCGGCCCAACGGTCGGCAGATCGACCCGCAAGTCCTGATCAGGTTTGGCGGTTTTGACCAGCACACCGGCGCGTCCCTTGGTCCGTATTCTGCCGTTCCCTTTCAGATCCGCACAGCGCTGAATCATCGCATCTGTACCTTCAGCACCTTCCAGGGCAACCACACGCCCCCCAACGGCGATAGCAGCCTGGCCAATGTCGAGTTCTCCAAGCTTTTCTGTCGCCTTGAGAGCCAATTCCAGGTCGCGCCAGTCGTCAGCTGTTGGCTGAACGCGCCCCAGGACGCCACTGGAAGCCAGAAGCTGTGGTGCCACATCCTTGATCCCCACGACACGATACCCCTCGTCTTCAAAAAGTCGGATTACCTTTGTCAACAAACTGTCATCGCCGCCCGCAAGGGCTCGAATGATGGTTGGCAATCGTTTCAGCGTTCCAAAATCTCCAAGAATCGACGTGAAATCAGGTCTCTTGGATACGCCTCCGATAAGGAGAACGTCCTGACAGCCATTTTTTTTCAAGAAGCTGTAAAGCCGTCCGATCTCCCCCCAGCCGAGTTCGGCATTTGCCTTGTCTCTGGTCAGGTCGTCCGCTTCACCACGTATGGCCACAATCCGAAAGTCGCGTCCACACTCCGTAAGGGCATCGGCAATCTGACGAGGCAGACTGCCGTTGCCGGCGATCAATGCGATACGCCTTTCCTGACCCTGAACACCGGACATGGCTTTAGTCTTCGCTGCGAGGCGTGCAGAAGCGCCGGTCTTCCTTTTCCAAAATGAAATCGGTGACCGTCTTGACCAAAGGCTGATCGGAAGTGTCAGCAGCCAGGTCTTCCGCACGACTGCGGAGCGTGCCTTCATTGCTTTCAAACAAGGCCCGATATGCAGCTCTGAGTGCGTGGATCTGCTCGCGCGGCAAGCCCTTGCGCTTCAAACCGACAAGATTCAATCCGGCCAGGCGTGCTCTGTCACCAATTGCCGACCCATAGGGAATAAGATCGAATTCAACACCGGTCATCCCGCCAACAATTGCGCCGGTGCCAATTCGAGACCACTGGCGGACAGCGCTGAGACCGCCGAGAATTACGAAATCATCCAGTTCGACGTGTCCGGCCAGCGTGGCATTGTTAGCCAAAATGGCGTGGTTTCCGACAATGCAGTCGTGACCAACGTGCGCGCCCATCATGAACAGGCAATTGTCACCAACCTTTGTCAGGCCGCCTCCACCTTCAGTACCCGGACTCATTGTGACATGTTCCCGAATTTGATTGTTCGCACCAATCTCAAGATGTGTGACTTCACCCGCAAATTTCAGATCCTGCGGTTTATGGCCAACACTTGCGAACGGGAAAATATGCGTGCCCGGACCGACACTCGTATACCCGGCAACTGCTACATGAGCTTCAAGCACCACACCGGCGGCAAGTTTCACATTGGGACCGACAATGGAATAGGGCCCAATGCGAACACCGTCGTCAATCACGGCCCCGTCTTCGACTATGGCCGTTGGATGAATATCAGTCATGTATCCTCACGCATCTACCAGCATTGCGCTGACTTCTGCTTCTGCGACTTTTGCATTGTCTACCATGGCAACGGCATCAAACTTCCAGATATTGGAGCGTTGCTTGATCTTTTTTACATGAAAATGAACCTGATCACCCGGCTCGACAGGGCGACGGAATTTTGCCTTGTCGATCGTCATGAAATAGACCAACTGCGGCGGTGCATCATCCCCTCTGGCATGCACACACAGCGCGCCAGCGGTCTGGGCCATCGCTTCAATCAGAAGAACACCCGGAAATACGGGGCGTTCGGGAAAATGACCGGTAAAATGAGGTTCGTTGATCGTAACATTCTTGATGCCGATACAACTGTTGTCACCATCCATTTCAATGATTTTGTCAATCAGCAGGAACGGATAGCGATGCGGCAGAAGTTTCATGATTTTCATGATATCTGCACTGGCAAGTGTTTTGTTTTCTGCTTCTTCCATGAAATGCCCCTTGGCGGAATGCCACCGCAAAGTTCTTTGTTTGATTAACCGTTTAAGACCCGCCGCCGCGCTCTGCAAGTTTTCTCAAGGCAGCAACCTCCCGGAACCACTGTTTCACCGGCTTGGCAGGTGTGCCTCCATAGCGACCACCTGCCGGCAAATCGTCATTAACGACGCTGACTGCAGCGACCTGTGCACCCATACCGATCGTCACATGCCCCCGAACACCGGTCTGGCCCCCAATCGCCACAAAATCTTCCAGTGTGCTGCTGCCGGAAATTCCGACTTGGGAAACCAGTACACAGTGACGTCCAACCACGACATTGTGGCCGATCTGGACCTGGTTATCGATCTTCGTGCCTTCTCCGATAATCGTGTCGCGGTTTGCACCCCGGTCAATGGTGGTGTTGGCACCAACCTCAACATCGTCCTGTATAATCACACGACCGACCTGTGGAACCTTAAGATGGCCTTGTGGGCCCATCGCGTACCCGAACCCGTCCTGTCCGCAGCAAACGCCAGGATGCAGGTAAACGCGGTTTCCAAGGACTGAGTGCTGAACGGTGGCATTCGGTCCGACGACACAGTCACGCCCGATCTTCACACCACGGCCAATGACCGCATTCGACCTGATCACGGTTCCAGATCCAACTTCCGCACCGGCACCGATCACGGCACCGGGTTCAACCGTGACGTTTTCTTCCAGCTGGGCTGTTGCATCCACAATTGCTTGATCAGAAACAACTGCTGCAGCCGGTTCGGCCGGCACCATTGCCTCCGGGTACAGTTCTGCAAGGATTTTCGCCCAGGATCTGTACGCATCTGCACAGACGAGAACCGCCACACCCTCTGGAACCTTGTCCTTGTGCCGCTTGTTGACCAGACAGGCCGCAGCTGTGGTCTCTTCAAGTTTACCGAGATAGGCAGTGTTGTCGAAGAAGACCAACGTCCCCTGCCCGGCATCTTCCAGCGGAGCCACGCCTTGAATAGTCAGGTTCTCGTCACCGCGAACGATTTCAGCCTCCGCCCAGGAAGCGATATCTCGAAGCGGAACGGGAGCTGGTGTTCCAAAAAAATTTGGCTCGGACATGATTTTATCCTTGTTGCAAGCCAACAAAAACGGCCGCCGAACATGTCGGCGGCCGATTTCTAACCCATATGACCGCAGTTTAGAAGCGGGTACCGCCACTCAAGCGGAAGACCTGTGTCTTATCCGAATCTTCTTTGACGATCGGATAGGCAAAATCAGCACGCAGCGGACCGAAAGGTGAATTCCACCGGATACCGGCACCAACCGATGCCCGTACGGAGAAGTCATTTGAGTCGATCTGGCCGCCGTTGTTTTCAACCAGGTTTACAAGGTCACTATCTGCATCCCACAGGGAGCCTGCGTCAGCAAAGACTGCACCACTCAGGCCGAATTCCTTCGGAAGGATCGGGAACGGGAAGCGTGTTTCCGCAGTTGCAGCGAAGAAGAACCGGCCACCAATGGCGTCTTCAGTCGTCGCATCACGCGGACCAATACCCTGGTTTTCGAAACCGCGAACAAGGTTGCCACCGAGCATGAACTGTTCGGACACGCGCAGACGCTCGTCACCGATCGCCATGATGTTGCCACCACGAACCGAAAGGCTACCGACCAGACCGTAGTCGGCCAGGATTTCCTTGTAGGCACGAGCCTGAGCTTCGGTCTTGATGTAGTAGCTGTCGCCACCGACACCGGCAAACTGCTGACCGAACGATGCATAGATACCATCAGAAGGATCGAGATTTCGGTCCAGCGTGTTGTAACGCAGTTCATAGCCGACAAGAGACGTCAGATATGTTCCCAAAGAGTCACATACGGCGAGCGACAATTCGGAGGTGTTACAATTGTTGATGTTGGTCGAGTTGCCGTTCGGATCGGAGTTCTTCTCCTGGAAGATGTTGTAGAACAACCGGAGGGTCAGCTCTTCTTCGCGAAGCGGTAGAGTGAAGCCGAAACCGCCACCGGTCTTGTCCTGATCAAACGAACGGTAGTCGTTTGCATCATCCACCTTGCGATAGAGATCAAGATCAAGCGCGACCCGGCGTCCCATGAAGAACGGTTCAACAAAACGGAACTCGTAGGACTGTGTATCGGTGCCGCCACCAACGGCAATCTTCACGAACTGACCGCGGCCAAGGAAGTTTTTCTCGGTTAGAGAAATGTCACCGATGA
>NZ_JAILWL010000098.1 GCF_025698965.1 Roseibium sp. | reverse complement strand
GAAGTCGCCGGGAAGCCTTTGAAGGCGAGGCCGGCAACTCCGACTGTGACACCGCTTTTGCCCAAACTTCGATTATTAACGAAGCGAGAGACGCTCGAATAAACATATTCGCGATTTTTCTGTCGACCTAGACGGAACAGCGACGGCTCTTCATCCGCGTAGATGCTTTCGGCAAGAATCAGTGGATCCTTTTCCAGGCAAGGCCCGCCGACCGGTCCTGGACGCATTATCTTGAACCTTGGATACTCGCGACTACAAGCTTCAACAACCTGCGAGAAAGATACCCCGACACGATCGCAAATCAGGGCTGCTTCGTTTGCTATCGCAAATTCCAAATCGCGTACGGAATTGCAAAGCAGCTTTGCGACTTCTGCGGCTTCCGGCGTGTCAACGCAAATCGTGGCAACACCGACCTGTTCGAAGAATCTCTTCGCCTTATTCTGAGCCACACCGTCAATTGCACCAATAATCTGCGGCAGCTTTTCAAGCTCTCTGAGAGCAACACCCTCGAGCGTTCTTTCGGGGCAAAACGCAACGCTTATCGGATTACCGGGGCGAGATTGATTGACCTTAAAGTCGACGAAATCACGCGTGAACCCAACATGGACAGTCGAACGCAGTATCAGCAATGCATCCGACTTTGCATGCCCGGTGATTGAGGCCAGAACTTTCTCGAAATTCTCACGATAAGGCGCGCCTTGCGAAAGAGCGGTGCCGAGCGTGAGGATATACACATCCGCTGGGGGTATTTCATCCAGACCGCTGTGTGCTGAAAGCTTTCCGCTGAAGACAGCGTCAGCAAGCGCTTCTTCAAACCCGGCTTCGAAAAACGGGCTCTTTCCTTCGTTAACCGACTGCCGGATTGTTTCAGATACATCCACGCCAAAAACGCAAATTCCGTTTTTGGCAAGATACACCGACATGGTTAATCCAACATATCCCATACCGATTAAAACTACAGTCTGCATATGAAACCATTTTGTCTTGCTTAGAACACAGCTTTCGCCGGCCAACACCGCTATCGCACTGCGTCATGCAAATTAATGACGAACAACGAAAGGACCTATTTAATTCATTCTGGGGCCTGCGTTGTAATCAAACATACGAAAAATGTCCACCTGCCAAACTCAAAAATTAGGTTGTTCCAATTGACTGCCACACCTCTATCAAGCAGATATTCAATGTTTTAAGTTAGCGTCTAAAAATTAACCTGGATCGTATGTTTCAGATGCACAACAATCCCGGTTGTAATTCAACGGAGTATTGCTCCGAACCGATTGATCTTGTCATCACCGATAAACTTCAGACCGAAGACGTCTCATTTTCTTTCCTCTGCTCTGCAATGTAACTTTGCATCGCACACCAGCCAGTTCTCAATCACGAAAACCACGAACATTGTTCAAGTCAATGTTGAAAGAACGGCCGTACAAGTGTATCAGCGCGTATTTCGCGCACATATCTAACCAAATTCGTAAGCAAAGACGGGCTCCAAGTCGGCTGATAGGCAGACGTTTCCGATCTTCTTGTCTCGGCTTGGGTCTCGCCAAACACTACTCTTCGCTGCCCCTCAAGAATGACTGCCGGCGCTTATACTCGTTTCGAAAAGGACTTTTGCCATGTGCATGCCCACCACAATCGGACTTGACTTTGGCACATCCAATACCGTGGCAGTCCAGGCCGGAGGTGACAGGCCAACGCAGGCTGTTTCGTTTAAGGATGGGGACGAGAATTTTACCTCCCTCCCTACGGTCCTGAGCTTTCTTGATCGCGGGGCGGCGCGGGCGCTGAACGCTGAGGCGGGGCCGTGGGCGATCAGGCAGTTTCTGGAAAGCTATGGGGATGTGCGGTTTATCCAGTCGCTGAAAACCTTTGCTGCGAGTGCTGTGTTCAAGGGCACAGGTGTCTTCGGCGTCCGTTTCGAATTTGAGGATCTGATGGCAACTTTCCTCAAATGCGCGTTCGAGCGGGCGGGAACGACCTTTGATCCGTCCGCTACGCGCCTCGTCGTCGGCCGCCCGGTTGAATTTGCCGGTTACAATCCGGATCAGGAGCTGACCATGGCACGTTACAGGAAGGCGTTCCGCAAGGTGGGTTTTGAGGACATTCTGTTTGTCATGGAGCCGGTCGGGGCCGCGTTTTCCTATGCGCAGTCCCTCGACAGAGACACCACAATTCTGGTGGCTGATCTGGGCGGCGGCACGACCGACTATTCCATTATGCGGTTCGAAACCGAAGCGGGACATCTGAAGGCGACGCCACTCGGGCGCGGCGGTATCGGTGTTGCAGGAGATACATTCGATTATCGCATTATCGACAACGTGGTCCTGCCGAAGCTCGGCAAGGGATCGTCCTATCAAAGCATGGGCAAGACCCTTGAAATCCCGCCAAATCTCTTTTCCAACTTCGCCCGCTGGCACATGCTGTCGATCTTCAAGACATCCGACGATTTCAAGGAAATGAAAAAGCTGGTGCGCTGGTGCCTGGAACCGGAAAAAATCGAGCTGTTCATCGATCTCGTCGATGAAGATCAGGGCTACCCGCTTTACAAATCCGTTTCGGAAACCAAGGCCTTGCTGTCCTTTGAAGACGAAGCCGAGTTTTCTTTCGCCTCGCTCGGACCCGACTTCAAGGCAAGTGTCGCGCGAAAAAACTTCGAGAACTGGATCGCGCCGGATCTGAAAAAAATGGACAAGGCCCTCGATGCGACTTTGGAAAAGGCAGGCCTTGATGAAAACGACATCGACCGGGTGTTCATGACCGGTGGTACATCTTTCGTGCCGGCTGTCCGGCGCCAGTTTGCCAACCGATTCGGCCAGGAGCGGATTTCCGGCGGCGACGAGTTGACCTCGGTCGCCAACGGTCTGGCCCTGATCGGTGCGCGCGAAGATGCCGATGACTGGGCGATAGCAGCTTAAATTTCAGATCCTGCCATAACCGTCAGCACCACGTCAGCCCGGTCACCGCTGGATATCTTTTCCGCTTTGCGCACTGCGGTCTTGACCGGCAGTAGAAACGATCCGGACGCCTTGTCCGGCCAGATTGTGGTCTGCCAGGCCGATGACCCGATCCGCGCCTTTACTTTGATCATGCCCCAGGCTTTACCTTTCCGGCTGCCTGTCAGAAAACGGATCTGGTCGGCACACTCCTTTGGCAATGTTATGAAGGTCCAGCCTCCTGGCCCAGGCGACAGCCACAGGTCGCCGGAAAATTCCATTTGATCAAGCACGATTGGGTTTCTTCGTTTTGCAGGTAGGATTTGCCTGTTCGGATTTGACGGAACTGTTCTCAAAAAGCGCGGCACCGTCAAGCGGCAGGCCGCTCCGATCGTCGTTAAAAGAACCGGGCACTGATGTCAGTGCCCGGCATTCCTGTTCAACCGATTGCGCGTCTGAGCATCGGAACCCGTTTCACCAAGAGGTAATCCAGCGCCAGAACGGTCAACAGTGTTATGCCGACCAGCGGAAAGGCCAGCGACAGG
This sequence comes from Roseibium sp., assembly GCF_025698965.1. Taxonomy (GTDB): domain Bacteria; phylum Pseudomonadota; class Alphaproteobacteria; order Rhizobiales; family Stappiaceae; genus Roseibium. Next base: position 12,037 of record NZ_JAILWL010000098.1, on the reverse strand, counting down.
AACAGCATCAGGATCATTGCTCCGCGCCAATGGGGCAAATCATCGGGCGATTTCGGAGCAAAGACGCGTAGAGCTGCACCCTTTGGACGACGTAGCCACCACATTGCGACGCCACTGACGCATAAAAATATCACCGACAGGCAGACCAGCGTATTCAGGATCAGGTTCCAGAGGCCGACCAGCCCCATGTGAAGTGGAATACCGACCGCCATCGCCTTTCCGGCCAGCGAATAGTCGGCAAAGGCGACATTCGCCAGAACACGGCCCGTATATTGATCGACATGGACCGTCCTGTCGGAAAATGGATCTTCCGCATCCGCACTCATCGTGTCCTGGTTGATGGTCCAGACTGCGGTTTCGCTTCCTGGATAGGCAATGCGATACCGGGCGCTGAAGCCAATGGCATTTGCCAGATTGGCTACACTATCGATTGTAACCGGAATACCCGGTGCAATACCGACAACTCCGGCGTTCGATCCTGAAGCCGGCAGCGGGGTTTGTTCAAGCGCCCAGGGCATCTCTCCGACCGTGCCGTGGTTCAATGAGGCGTGAGTCTTGTCCGACAAGGGAACATTATCCCACTTCTCGGCTGGAAACGTGCTCCACGCCTGAACGAGTTTGCTGCCCCAGATCCCCGTCCAGGACATGCCTGAAATCAGAAAAAGCAACAGGAAGACCGAAAGATAGACACCGACATTTGCATGCAAGGTCTTCCAGAGCACTCTTCCTTTTTCACTCAAGTCCGGTACCAAGGCACTCAGAAAAGACCTGTCACGCGGCCACCAGAGGTAAAGACCGGTGACGATCAGGACAATGGCGAGACCGGCGGCGATTTCCAGAAGGCGGTCACCCGGCGTGCCGAGCATCAGGTCGCTGTGAATGCCGTCGGCAAAGTCGTACCAGCCCTGACGGCGCTGCCAGCTTTCAAGCACATCGCCCGTATAGGGGTCGACCGCGACCATGGTCTGTCCACCGTCATTTTTGATTCTGAAGACGGACGCGCTGTCTTCGGCACGGCCTTTCAGCCATTCGACAAGTGTTCCGCCGGGTTGGCTCGCCAGGGCGCGCCCGGCTTGTTCCGATATGCTGAGCGCTTCGGCGTTGCCGGGAACGGCTACCGTGATTTTTTCGCCGTCCCGGCCATCGATGTAGCCGATATACATCATCATCATCCCGGTCACGGCCAGGATCATCAGAAAGGGAATGACGAACACTCCAGCGTAAAAATGCCAACGCCAGGCTGCCAGATAGAATCGGTTCGGGGTGGACGCGTTTCCAGCGTCCATTGGTACGTTACTCATGGGATCTCCACACCGGCGCAGCCCGCTTGATCAACAAGGCGGGTCGAATTCCGGTTTCAGTTCTGGTTCAAAATGGAAAAGGGAAGATCTAGCCCCATGAGGAGGAGCGCGTGCTCCATTCTGGCCGGAAACGTCGGAGAGACTCCAGACGACTGGGTGAAGCGGTTGGACCAGATGTGTTGTTGTGAAGGGTGCTTTGAGGTCGAGGGCCCGGTCGCTGTCAAGATAGGAGCCAACTCCTGCAAATACGCAGTGCTCCATTGCGCCGGTGTCGGGATCTTCTTCGGACCCCGGTGGGATTTCGACACCGTTTGCATCGAGCGTAACCGTTCTGAGGCCATCGGTCGTACACAGCGTGACCGTGAAACCACCTTCTGCCTGTACTGTCGGCATATAGCCTTGAGGCAACAGGGCGGAGAGCGCAAACGGCACCAACAGCAGTGCCAAGACCGCCGTTTTCAAATCCCGATAATTTTTCCGGAATTGCCGCACGTTTCCAATGCCCCCAATCAGAACGGCTGATCCTTAGGACAATTCCCGATCAAAAACAAACCTCTGGTTTCCGGTCTCTTCGGTATGCCTGTTACATGATGTGCGAAGCGGCACGACAACTGGACGGCAAGGCAGATGGTAATGCTTGCCCCGACCGACCACCAAATTTTCATCGACATGTCCGATTGTACCAAAGGATGTCGCTTTCGCGCTTGATCCCTCCAATTGGCTCCCCTAAGGTGCCGCCACCTGACGGCGTCCTTTTAGGGACTGAAAGCGATTCTGGATGCGGTTGACCCAATCAGGGGACCAATGCCGGAGCTGTCCAAGACATCCGCAATAAGCCCGGCCTTTCGCCGGCTGCTATTGCGTATGTTTGCTTTCATTCCCCTGAAGCGCTGACGACACCAACTGCCGTTTCGGCACCTGCCATTTGGGGAAGAAACATGATTCACCGGACCCTCCTTGCTGGCCTCAGCGCCGCTCTCCTGCCGACTTCCGCTTTTGCACATGGCGGACATCTGGGCGAGCTTGCCGGGCATTCCCACTGGGTGGGTGTTGCCGCCCTGGCCGGAGCAGCTCTTGTTGCCGGACTCGTTGCGCTGAAAGGCCGCAAGACGAAGGAAACCGACGAGACCCAGGACGTTCAGGGCGAAGAAGACGAAGCTTCCGGGGAAGCAGCCCAATGAGTGAAAAACTCGGACTGATGGTTTGTGGCCATGGCAGCCGCAACAAGGGTGCCGTCAAACAATTTGCGCAGCTGGCCGAAGGGTTGAAAGCGCGTTTTCCCGATTGGCCGGTGGAATACGGCTACCTGGAATTTGCAAATCCCGTCATCCATGACGGATTGAACAAGTTGCGGGAACAGGGCTGCACGCGGGTGCTTGCCGTGCCCGGCATGCTGTTCGCCGCCGGCCATGCGAAGAATGACATTCCCTCGGTCCTCAATACCTACCAAGCCATGCATCCGGAGATGAAAATCTCCTATGGGCGCGAGCTGGCGGTCGACACGCGCATGGTCAAGGCAGCCGCAGCCCGTATTCAGGAAGCGATTGATGCGTCCGACACCGAAGTGCCCCTGCACGAGACCTTGTTGATGGTCGTCGGCCGCGGTGCCTCGGATCCAGATGCAAACTCCAATGTTGCGAAGATCACCCGTCTTCTTTGGGAAGGTTTTGGCTTCGGTTGGGCGGAGACATGTTATTCCGGCGTCACATTCCCGCTTGTCGGACCTGGTCTGGAACACGCCGCCAGGCTTGGTTACAAGCGCGTTATCGTGTTTCCCTATTTCCTCTTCACCGGGGTTCTGGTGCAGCGCATTTACGGTACGACGGACGAAGTGGCAGCCAGCCATCCCGACATCGAGTTTTTGAAAGCAGGTTATCTCAATGATCATCCCCAGGTGATCGACACGATGGCAGACCGGGTCCAGGAAATCCTGGACGGGGCAAACCTGATGAACTGCCAGATGTGCAAATACCGCGAGCAGGTGCTTGGCTTCGAAGCGGAAGTCGGCCTTGCTCAGGAAAGCCACCACCATCACGTGGAGGGTCTCGGGGCGGAAGCCGAATGTCAACTATGCGACGAAGTTTGCACCAGTGCGTGTGAACAGCAAGTCCAGGCTGCCGGTCATCATCATCACCACGGCCATGACCATGGGCATGGGCATGGGCATGATCACGGTCATCATGACCATCATCATGGCCACGACCACCATCACCACCCTTACCCACATGCCGACCACCCGCTCGGGCCGAAATCTCTCAACCGGGAAGGCTGAGACAAGCGTGACCAGCGACACCATTCCAGCTTACACGTATGAAAAGGACCCTTCAGCGATCTATCGCCAGTCCTTTTCAATCGTGCGGGAAGAAGCTGAGCTGTCTCATCTTCCGGAAGACCTGCGGCCTGCAGCCATCCGTCTGATCCATGCCTGCGGCATGACCGACCTGCCACGGGATCTGGCCTGGTCGGACGGTGTAACGGATGCTGCCCGACGCGCGTTCGCAAACGGAGCTCCGGTGTTCTGTGATGTGGAAATGGTTGCCCACGGCATCATCGCATCCCGCCTGGCGAAGGAGACACACATCGTCTGCACGTTGAATGATGCCTCCGTGCCTGACCGGGCGAGGAAGCTCGGCACGACCCGTTCGGCGGCGGCAGTTGAACTCTGGCGCGACAGGTTGGAAGGGGCTGTAGTTGCCGTCGGCAACGCACCTACCGCGCTTTTCCACCTTTTGGAAATGATTGCGGCCGGCGGACCGAAACCGGCTCTCATCCTCGGTTTTCCGGTCGGTTTTGTCGGCGCGGCAGAATCCAAGGATGCACTGATCGCAAATCCGTTTGCTATTCCGTTTCTGGCGGTAACAGGTCGGCGCGGCGGTTCTGCCATGGCAGCGGCGGCCGTCAACGCGCTTGCAGCCGGGTTGCCGGAGGAGACGTGACATGACGGAGGATCTGCGAAAAAAAGGTTTGAAATCCGTCGGCGGCAGCAATGCCATGCGATCCCGTGGTTTCCTGTCTCAGCCCGGAGGGCAGTTATCCTCCAGGCCCGGCAAGGAAAGCTTGCCGAATGGTGACGCAGGCCACCACAAGTCTCGTGGTGCACGGCAGATTTCTGTGTCAACGGACGGCAAACCGCAGAACCTCACCGTCAAACCGAAAATCAAACCATACACGTTGGAGGACGAATGACCTCACCGTGGCTTTCCCTGGTCGGGATCGGAGAAGACGGAGTACTTGCCCCGGGTGGAGCGGAGGCACTTTCCTGCGCCGACATCGTCTATGGCGGTGCCCGGCATCTGGAACACGCCGGACCTCTTCAGGCTGACAAAAGAACCTGGCCTTCTCCCTTTGCAGCCGTCTTCGATGCTCTTACTGACCTGAAAAACAAAAGGGTCGCTATCCTCGCCACGGGCGATCCGATGTGGTTCGGCATAGGCTCATCGCTTCTGAAACATTTTGACGCCGAAGAAATGACGATCCTGCCTTGCCTTTCGGCCTTTCAGCTTGCAGCCTCTCGCATGGGCTGGGCGGTTCAGGACAGCGAATGTCTGTCGGTTCATGGACGCCCGGTGGATCTTCTTCGCTCAGCCCTTTATCCGGGCGCGCGCCTGCTTGTTCTGACAAGTGGTTCCGATACCCCCAGAGAAGTTGCCGATCTTCTGGCTGACGAAGGTTACGGCCGAAGCCGGATCACGGTTCTGGAGCATCTTGGCGGAGACAAGGAACGGCGTCAGACAGGACACGCGGAAGACTGGTCCGGTGAAGTTGCTGCATTTCACACACTCGCGCTGGAGGTCGTTGCCAATCCGGGATTGGGAATTCGCACCAGAACCCCGGGCCTCGCGGACGACGCATTTCGCCATGACGGCAAGATGACCAAGCAGGATATTCGTGCCGTCACTCTGGCCGAACTGAAACCGCATCCAGGAGCCCTGCTATGGGATATCGGTGCCGGATGCGGGTCCGTCGCCATTGAATGGCTGCGTGCGGCAAACCGGACGCATGCCATCGGCCTGGAACCTCATGCAGAACGCCGCCAAATGGCGGTGGAAAACGCACTTGCGCTTGGTGTTCCTCATTTGGAGTTGAGAGATGCCACCGCACCCGAAGGCCTGGCAGACCTGCCTGACCCCGACGCGATCTTCATCGGTGGTGGATTGACGGTTTCGGGTATTGTCGATGCCGCAATGAGTGCTTTGTCTCCTGGTGGAAGACTGGTAGCAAATGCCGTGACACTGGAAAGCGAAGCTGTGCTTCTGGCGGCTTATCAGGCCTTTGGAGGGACCTTGAAAAAATTATCCATACATCGTGCAAGCGCCGTCGGTGGCTTGACCGGCTGGCGCCCGCTCATGCCGGTGACGCAATGGAGCTTCACCAAATCATGAGCGGAACCCTTTTCGGTATAGGTCTTGGTCCCGGCGATCCGGAACTGATGACGCTGAAGGCGCACAGACTGATTTCGTCCGCCAAGGTCATTGCCTATCCGGCACCGGACTCCGGTGAAAGCTTTGCCCGTTCGATAGCTTCTGCGTCGATCCCCAGCGATGCCCGTGAAATTCCGATTATCGTACCCATGCGCGTCGACAGGTTTCCCGCTCAGGAAATTTACGACCAGGCATCTGAGGAAATTGCGGAGGTTCTCGCTACCGGCCAGAACGTGGTCACCTTGTGCGAAGGCGACCCGTTTTTCTACGGCTCCTTCATGTATCTGTTTGAACGACTTTCGGACCGGTTCGAGATTGAAATCGTGCCCGGTGTTACCTCACTCACGGCGTGCGCCGCCCAGCTTCAAAGGCCTCTGACCTCCAGGAACGACGTTCTGACGGTAATCCCCGGACCGCTGCCCGATAGTGAAATCCGAAAGAAAATAGAAGAGGCTCAGGCAGTTGCCATCATGAAGGTCGGCCGCCACCTAACCCGCCTCAAAGCTTTGCTGTCCGACATGAAATTGCTCGAAAAAGCAGGATATGTCGAACGCGCAAGCCTGAACGAACAGAAGGTCCATCGCCTCATCGATCTTGAGGTGGAGACTGCTCCATATTTTTCCATGATCCTCATCTACAAGGGAGACGAAGCGTGGACGCTTCCCCCATCCTACTCGTCCTGAACCAGGCAGGCCTCGACGTTGCCGAAGAGGTCGCGAAGCGCTTTTCGACCGCACGCATTCACGGCCTGGCAGGCCGTGTGCCGTCGGCCGATACCCAATTCAACGAAACGCTGGAACATATCCGACTGCTGTTTAAGGCCGGTCACCCGATCATCGGATTTTGTGCCAGCGGCATCCTGATCCGGGCACTTGCGCCGATCCTTGACGACAAACACAACGAACCTCCGGTGATTGCAGTTTCCGAAGACGGGGCCAGCATCGTGCCGCTGCTTGGCGGCCACAGAGGCGCCAACGAACTTGCGTGGGTTCTGTCCAAGGCGCTTGGCGGCCATGCCGCGATTACAACGGCCGGCGACACCAAACTCGGCATTGCTCTCGATGTTCCGCCAAAGGGCTGGCGACTGGCCAATCCAGAGGACGCCAAGCCGGTGATGGCGGAGCTTCTGTCCGGAGCAGCCGTGCGCGTTGAAGGATCGGCAGACTGGATTTCGGAAGCCAAGCTCGATCATTCCGATACGGCCGCCATTGCTCTTGTTGCAACCGAAAAGCCGGTTGAAGGTGGCCCGACCCAATTGGTCTATCACCCGCAGAAATATGCTGTTGGTGTTGGATGTGCCCGCCACTGTGATCCGCAGGAGCTGATTGATCTTGTGGAAGTTCAACTTGCCGAAGCCGGTATTGCCAGGGGGGCCGTTGCCTGTGTCGCAACGATCGATCTGAAGGCCGACGAAAGGGCGATGAATTTGCTCGCGGAACACCTGAATGTTCCCTTGCGCCTTTTTTCGGCAGTCGAATTGCAACGGGAAACACCGCGCCTGAAAAATCCTTCCAATGTCGTTTTTGCGGAAGTCGGCTGCCACGGTGTATCAGAAGGGGCAGCCCTGGCCGCGTCCGGCGCCTTCAGCTCTCTGACAATTGAGAAACAAAAGACAGAAAACGCGACCTGCGCCATCGCACGTTCGCCTCAACCGATCGATCCGGAAGCGGTTGGCCGCGCCCGGGGGCATCTCTCCGTTATCGGGATCGGACCGGGCAAGGACGACTGGCGCACTCCGGAAGCCACGAAACTATTGTCGGAAGCCAGCGATGTGGTCGGCTATTCGCTCTACCTGGACATTGTCGAGAAACACATTACCGGCAAGACCCACCATAATTTCCCGCTCGGTGCTGAAGAAGACCGGGTCCGGTTCGCACTGGAAGAGGCGGGCAAGGGCAAGAACGTCGCACTGATTTCATCAGGTGATGCCGGAATTTACGCGATGGGTGCACTCGTCTACGAACTTCTGCATCGCAACGAGGAGTTCGGCGGGGTTTCGGATGCTGCAAAACGTGTCAGTGTCACCAATGCACCAGGCATAACCGCGCTTCAGGCTTGTTCAGCCCGGATCGGCGCACCCATCGGACACGATTTTTGTGCAATTTCCCTATCTGATCTTCTCACCCCGTGGGAGGCGATCGAAAAGCGCCTGAACGCCGCAGCGGAAGGTGATTTTGTGATCGCGTTCTATAATCCGGTCTCCAAACGCCGCCGCACCCAGTTGGCAGCTGCCCGGGAAATTCTGCTGCAGCACCGTCCCGGAACCACTCCTGTCGTTCTTGGCGTCAATCTCGGACGTCCCGAAGAGACCTTGCGCGTAACAACACTCGAAGCCCTCACGGTCGACGAAGTCGACATGCTGACCACAGTTCTTGTCGGTTCCTCGAATTCACGAGCCATCATGAAGGGTGACGGCAATATCTTCGTCTACACACCGCGCGGCTATGCCAAACGGATCGATGCGCCGAAAGCAGAGAGCGCTGAACCGGCAACACCTGAGCTGGAAGAAGAAACATCATGACCGTACATTTCATTGGCGCAGGTCCTGGGGATCCTGATCTCATCACCGTTCGCGGGTTGCGGCTGATCCAATCCTGCCCGGTCTGTCTTTATGCCGGATCGCTCGTCCCGGAACAGATTGTTGCCGCTGCTCCGAGCGATGCCCGTGTGATCGACACCGCGCCTATGACGCTTGACGAGATCATTGATGAAATCAAGGCAGCCCACGACAAAGGTCTGGATGTCGCTCGCGTTCACTCGGGCGACCCCTCGATTTACGGTGCGACCGCCGAACAGATGCGCCGTCTCGATGCGCTTGCGATCGACTATGACGTCACTCCTGGGGTGCCGGCTTTCGCGGCGGCGGCGGCTGCTCTGAAAACCGAATTGACGATCCCGGAAGTTGCCCAGACAATCATCGTGACGCGCACGGCGATGCAATCCTCGGCGATGCCGAACAATGAAGACCTCGATACGTTGGGCAAGAGCGGCGCGACGCTGGCCATTCATCTTTCAGTCCGCAATGTGCGGGAAATCGAACGACAGCTCACACCGCATTACGGTCCGGATTGTCCTGTGATTGTGGCCTATCGTGTCGGATGGCCGGACGAGTTCTTCATCCATGCAACGCTTTCCACGCTTGCGGAAAAGATCCGTGCGTCGAAGATTACGCGGACAGCATTGATCTTTGTCGGCCACGCCCTGAAACCTGACGAAAACTTCCGCGACAGTGCGCTCTACGATGCCGATCATGTGCATGTTCTAAGACCGAAGAAGAAATCAATATCCGCCTGATCGTCGTCAGCGTTTGCATTCGTCCCACCGCACCGCGTATCCTGTCTCGACCTGCACGAGACAGGAGGCAGTCATGGACGACGAGAATGATCTCGTAAAACAGGCGCTTTCGCTTGGCGGTGAACCTGACGCGATCCGGAAATTCTACAAGAACTGGTCGGAAACCTATGAAGCCGATCTCGATCGGGACTTGGGTTATGTCGGACCGCAAGTTGCCGCCGAAGCGCTTATCGAGCGTATCGCCGACGACGCCATGATCCTGGATGCCGGTTGCGGCACGGGGCTGGTCGGCGTCGAACTTCACAAACTTCGCCCCGACCTGATCATCGATGGCATTGACCTGACACCGGCCATGCTGGCGCAATCCCGCCAGAAAGGCGTCTACCGAAAATTGAGCGAAGCCGATCTCATGGGCCCGCTGCATGACATTGCACACGACTTTTATGACGGCGTGGTCAGTGCAGGCGTGTTTACCCACGGCCATGTCGGACCAGAAGGGATTGACGAACTTGTTCGCGTTGCCAAATCAGGTGCGCCTATCGTTTTGACCGTGCGCGACACGGCATGGGAACACGAAGGCTTCAGGGTGAAGATCGAACAACTGGAAAAGGACGGCACAACCCGAATTCGGGAAATCCTTCCAAGTCCCTATCACACCAAGGACGAAGTCTTTTGTCAGCTGGTTGTGATGGAAGCTGTTTGAGGATCACCAACCGCATTTCTTGCGCACCGTGTCATGCAATTCCGTCAAGCCGTCCACGTCAAACTGCAGCTGGAACTCCGCGTCGTATTTGTCTTTCATCGAAACTCGGAGGCGCCCGCCATTTCGAGAGTTAAACAGCAATGCGTTTGCGTGGGCCGGATACTTGATCATGACCAGATTGTCGCTTCGAACCGAGGGTTCCAGGTGTTCCAGATAGGCCTCATATTCCTTTGCCAACCCATCTATCGGCACGACCGGCATTTCTCTTTCCATGTCGTCGCGCAATTTGTACCTGGCATCCTGATCAGCAAGAAGCTTGAATCGATCGCCGCCTGGCAAGACGAAGAATGAAACCCCGAGAAAATCCTTGTCCAAACAATAGTAGACCAGCGAAGCGATTTCACTCGTCCCTTCCGCCGTGTTGCCTGAAACACTCAAAACAATCACGCTCTTATGCAATTTCGATTTAGAAATGCGCAGCGTCCACTGTTCGCTGTTTCGAAATTCTGTCTTTGGCCCGAAGGTAATTTGAGGTGCGATTATTGCCGAGCGAGCAGCAAACGCTGTCAGAAAAATCAAAATACCGGCAACAACAATTTTCATAAAAGGCCTGTTCAGAAAATGGTTATTCCGCACAGGATATCACATGGGCAAAAGACCCCATCACGGTCCCTTGCTGCAAGCCCATATCTGGCAACACGTTTCCTTCTGCATCTTCGGCTTTGAACAACCGGGTAGCATCTCCTTCCGAGACAATCGAGGCGTAGTGAAACTCGTGCGCGGCAATCTTTCCGGTCCATGGCAAACCGCCCAACGGCTGAAGCTTTCGGTATCCCAGATGCCGTTTCCTTGTCTCGAATGAGGTCTCCAAGGGAAGCAGCCCCAGCATTTCGTGGCGTTCTCCCGAAGCATCTATCAGGCCGGTTCCGAGCGTCATGTAACCGCCGCATTCGCCATAGATCAACTTGCCTGCCCGAGCCGCGTTTCGAAGACCGGTTCCAAAATGCTCCGCCGAAGCCAGTTTTCCTGCGTAAAGCTCCGGATAGCCACCGGGAAGAAAAACGGCATCACTCTCTTTGACCGGACCTTCATTTGCGAGCGGGGAAAAAAAACTGAGCTCTGCACCCTGCGTCTGCCAGAAGTCCAGAAGATGCGGATAGGAAAATGCAAAAGCGACATCGCGCGCAATTGCAATCTTCTGGCCAAGCGGGACCGGCAAACTCCGGTCGGCGCTGTCTATCGCAGAGACATCGGAGGTTGTTTTCTCCAGTAGCTGCAAATCGATATGGTCTGCACAAATCGCCGCTGCCTGTTCCAGAAATTCTTCCAGATCTTGGTGTTCACCGGCCTGAACCAACCCAAGGTGTCGCTCAGGCAGCGTCAGTTCTTTCAAACGCGGCAGAGCTCCAAGCACTTTGACCTGCATTGGTTCCAATGCGCGCCTCAACATGCTTTCGTGGCGAGAACTGCCGACGCGGTTGAATATGACCCCGGTGATGCTCACGTCCGCTCTGTAGGATTGAAATCCATGCACAAGTGCTGCAATGGACTGCGCCTGCCTGGCACAGTCGACTACGAGAACAACCGGAAGGTTCAGGGTGGCAGCGAGTTCCGCAGCTGCCCCCTTGCCATTGGCCGCACCGTCGAACAGGCCCATAGCGCCTTCAACAAGAAAGTAATCATGGCCAGAGGCCTGATTGGTGACCAGGGAGCGCAAGGTTTGCCGATCCATCGCCCAGGCATCCAAATTGATACAAGGATGCCCGGTTGCAGCTTCATGAAACTTCGGATCGATATAATCCGGTCCGGATTTTGCGGAGGCAACAGACCGCCCCGAATTTTTCAGGGCCCGCAGAAGTGAAAGTGTCGTCGTTGTCTTGCCGGCACCCGATGAGGGGGCCGCGATCAACGCACCTCGTGCGGCGGTTTGAGCGATCCGACTAGCCGGCATCGGCCGAACGCAAATCGGACTTCAGGTCCAGAGGATCGGAGACCAGGATCTTGCCTGACATGGCGCCGAGCCAGTCAAGTCCGTTGCGCAGACGAACCACTTCGCCGACACAGACAATTGCCGGAGGCTCGATACCGGCAGCTTGCGCATCGTCAAAGCACTTGCCGAGCGTCGTCTCCAGGACCTGTTGCCCGGCTAAGGAAGCGTTGCACACGATACCCACAGGCTCGTCCACAGACCGTCCACCAGCTATGAGTTTGCCGGCAATCGTTTCCAAGTGCTTCATCGCCATATACATGACGATTACAGGAGACCCCTTGGCAATCCCGTCCCAGTTGATCGCATCCGGGGTCAGTCCGGTCTGGTC
>NZ_JAILWL010000097.1 GCF_025698965.1 Roseibium sp. | reverse complement strand
CAAGCCCAAGGCCCAGCTGACCGCGAGCGTTTCACCGGTCATCAAAAACCCACCCATTCCTGCGCAAAAGGTTCTCAGAACCGAACAGGAAGCACCGGCGCCGGTTGTTGACCCGGCAGAAACACCGATTGTCGTGGCAAGCGCCGCACCTGGTTTGAAGCCTCAAGACAGCAAAGCTGAAACGCCTGCGATCGCAAGCCCGGCCCCCGCGCCAAATACGCTGGATGCCCAGCGTGTCGCACTCGCAAATGGCACACAGCGGCCATTGACCAACGAGTCCATCGATTCAAGATTCCAGATTGCGCGTGCACCAGCACAGAAGCCCGACAATGGCCTCAGCGAAGCAGCGCAGTTAGCTGCGGCTGAACTGGGAGTTTCAGGCACTCCTCCCGTGCCGAGCACGACACCGACAGACGATCCGGTGGCAGCAATTGCGGCTGCGACCGGAACCAATGTGCCGTCACCGTCTCCGGCACCACGCCCGGAAGCAACATTGGCTTACGCCTCTGCCAGCGCGACACCACCGAGCCTGAACAGGTCCTTGCTGCCGTCAACATCCGGTCAACAGCAAAAACCGCAGCAGCGCGTTGCGGCTGCACAGCCGCAAACGCCGAAAAGAACGCAGCCGTCCTTGTCCGGACGGATCCCTCGGAACCAGATCGTCGACCCGCTTGCCGGATTTGCGAGCCTGCCGGACAAATCCGAGCCGACACTGCTGTCGGGAACCGGAACAACCCGCCACCAGGCCTTTGCATGGTTGAGCCATCCCAATCAGCGTAAGCTGAAAAACGTGATGATGCCGGGCAACAGGTTTGTCGCCGCCAGTTTCGAGAACACTCCTTACGGCGATCTCAGGACGGACCGCTTCGTCGGACCGGCGGTCGTCGTGTTGCCGGTACGCTTCGCCCGGTAGTCTTTCGTTCCGCTAAATCTCATTCAGACAAAAGAAAAGAGCGGCTCAAGGCCGCTCTTTTTTGTCATGCTGCAATTCAACCTTCGGACGGTCCGGGACCGGCCATGCCAAGCGCATGCAGGTAAAGGTCGAGAACTGCTTCTTCCTCTTCGCGCTCATGTGGCTGCTTTTTCCGCAGCGACACGACCTTACGAAGGATTTTCACGTCATAGCCGTTGCCCTTCGCCTCGGCATAAACATCCTTGATGTCGTCGGAAATGACTTTCTTTTCTTCTTCCAAACGCTCAATACGCTCAACAAATGCACGCAGCTGATCGCCTGCAACTCCACCCGGATCGGACATGAAATTTTGTCTCCTTCAATGATTTTCTTGATCTGTTGATCTCGCGGAACCGGCAACTTCAAGACCGCCACCAACTCCGAGTTTGCCGTGCCGTGCCAGACTTGAACTGGCGCGTCAAGCTTCCTGTGCAGGAACGGCGAAATGTTCAGTGCTGAGGTTTGTTCTTCTCAAAAGCGGCCTTCTGTTCAGCGGTCGCTTCGCTCTGGTATTTCGATTTCCAATCCTCATACGGCATGCCGTAGACAATTTCGCGAGCGTCGGCCTTCTCAAGTGATACGCCCTTTTCCGCCGCGGCATCCTGGTACCAGTTCGACAGGCAGTTTCGGCAAAATCCGGCGAGATTCATCATATCGATGTTCTGCACATCCGTCCGATTGCGCAAATGATCTACAAGACGCCTGAAAACCGCTGCTTCCAATTCCTGTTTGGTCTGCTCATCCATAGCGATGATCCCCTCCATAAAAACCTGCGCTCCGTGTGTTTTCAGTCAGCGTCGCAGCGTGATTTAAAATGCTGAACCTTCCGGCAATCGGGCCGCTGCGCGATATCCCGCAGGATCGGCTCCAGCCGGTCTGCCCATTCCTGGACACCCGCTTCGTCGGCAATCAGGTCCTGGCGCAATTCCAGCAGAACCTGTGCCAGGCCACGCACCGTTGCGTGCCGGTACATTGTGTCGTTTTTGAGAGCCCCGTCATATGGTTCATTGTCTCCCACAACAAGCTCGTTCTCGGTCCGCAATCCAAGCAACATTGGCTTTACCGCCCGAGGATCGCAATCCCACAGCACAGTGGCATGCCAAGGGCGTGGAACCCCACGCCAGACCGGAGTAAAACTGTGGATCGAAACGATCACAGGTGGCGCGGCAGCAGACAGCATCTCGTCGAGCGTCTGGTCAATCAGGTCATGATAGGGTTTGTGGAACTGATCGATCCGGCAAGCTCGTTCAGCCGCATCCACTTTTGCATTGCCGGGAACAACGGCGCCATCCGATAACCGCATAATCAGGGTCGGGTCATCCTCTCCCCGGTTGGGATCGATCAAAAGCCGCGAAAATGTCGACAGACACGCCGGCGCATTGAGACGCTCGGCAAGTTCGAGCGTGACGGCACGCGCTCCGATGTCATAACCGATGTGTCGTTCAAATTGCTCTTTGGGCACACCAAGATCGCCATAGCCGGATGGCACCGTATTGCGTGCGTGGTCACACAAAAGCAGGAGACCGGAATTGAAATCGCCACTCACATATTCGATCGGCTGAAAAGGCTCAACGGCCACGGCTGCAGTTTCTGTCATGTCTCGTTTCGTGGAAGATCTTCAGGCTCAGAAGCTTGTCTTGTTCAGTTCGGATCACTTGTCCGGCACATATGATGGTCGCACGGCATTCGCAGTTCCTGAGAAAATGGTTTTTCAAGCCAGAATCTGAAAAATCAGGTCTGCGAGGAAAGTTCAGGCGCACAGGTTTACGGCAATCAGCCTCCAGAACCAAGACCGAATGCGCAAATCCCGATCACGAAACCTCCACGAATCGTAACATCGCCATTTTCACCGGTCGATCGGGAAATCTCTGTGAATACAATCGCTTTTCCAAGGCAAAATGGCATTTGTAAACCGAATATTGACGGCTAACATTTATCTGGAGCCAATCCGCCATGTTCCCGCCCCATTTCTAACCTCATAGGAGATATGACCGTCTACCGGGCACAAGCAACAGGACGGTTTCCGGAAACGAGGTTGGGCGAAAGCTTCAACATAACCTGTTAACGACGTTGACAAGACCCGCTTGTCCACGCAAAAAGCGAATGTCTGTAAAGCAGCAAAGTGAACGACTGCATATGTTTGAGGTTGGGGAACGGTACCAGGTAGGGTCTCGGGCACGCATCAGCGCGCCTATGATGGCTGTCTTGACCGGGTTTCTCGCCTTGCTGTTTCTTTCGGCAACCAGTAATGAAGCCAAGGCCGATCTGCGCCTTTGCAACAAGACCGATAGCCAGGTTGGCGTAGCCATTGGCTACAAGGACAAGACCGACTGGGTTACTGAAGGCTGGTGGAACCTGGCCTCGAACTCATGCGAAACGTTGGTCCCTGGCTCACTGGTGTCACGATACTATTACATCTACGCAGTTGATTACGACCAATTTGGCGAATGGGGTGGCCGGGCATTCATGTGCACCCGGGAAAAAGAGTTCACCATTCGCGGGATTGAGGACTGTGTGGCTCGAGGATTCGAGCGGACAGGCTTTTTTGAAATCGACACGGGTGAACAAAGCAGCTGGACGGTCCAGCTGACCGAGCCCGTGCAACAAGGAACAGGTGGGCGATGAGGCGTAACCGACGAGTCAAAATCTTAGCAACTCTCGGACCCTCCTCCTCAGAACAAGACATCATTGAACAACTGTATCGTGCTGGTGCTGATGTATTCCGCATCAACATGAGCCATACCGATCATGATCGTCTGAAGATGCTTGTCGAACGCATCCGTTCTGTTGAGGAAAATCTTGGACGACCAATCGGAATTCTGGCGGATCTGCAGGGTCCGAAACTGCGCGTCGGAACATTTGCCGACGGTCCGGTCCTGCTGGAGAACGGCGCGACCTTTACACTGGACGCGGACACATCCGACGGCACGGTTGATCGCGTGCATCTGCCGCATCCTGAAATCCTCGAAGCACTCGAGCCTGGACACAGGCTGCTCCTGGACGATGGCAAGGTCCAGCTGACGGTTGTCGAGGCAACACCGACCAAAGCTGTCACGAAAGTGGTGGTTGGCGGCAAGCTGTCCAACCGCAAGGGTGTCAGCGTACCGGATTCGGAAATCGCGACCAGCGCAATGACCGAGAAGGACCACAAAGACCTGATCGCCGCACTCGATCAGAATGTCGACTGGGTGGCCCTTTCCTTCGTACAGCGCCCGGACGATCTGGCCGAGGTACGAAAAATCACGCGTGGCCGCGCCGGCGTTTTGGCAAAGATCGAAAAACCCCAGGCGATTGGTCGTCTGGACGAAATCATCGAACTGTCAGACGCAGTCATGGTCGCCCGTGGCGACCTCGGCGTCGAGATGCCGCTGGAACAGGTTCCTGGCTTGCAGAAACGCATCACGCGGGCATGCCGCCGCGCCGGTAAGCCGGTTGTCGTTGCCACACAGATGCTGGAATCCATGATTTCCGCGCCTGTTCCGACACGCGCCGAAGTCTCAGACGTTGCGACCGCTGTGTTTGAAGGCGCGGATGCCGTCATGCTGTCAGCAGAATCCGCCGCTGGTGATTTTCCGATCGAAGCTGTTTCCACCATGGACAAGATCGCGCATCAGGTCGAACAGGACAGCAACTACCGCAACATCATCTATGCACAACGGGCAGAACCGGAAGCAACCGGTGCTGACGCAATCTCCGCGGCAGCGCGGCAGATCGCCGAGACGCTCAATCTGGCTGCAGTGGTCTGTTACACGACGTCAGGCGCCACAGGCCTGCGCGCATCGCGCGAACGTCCGTCCTGTCCCGTAATCGTGCTGTCTCCCGTTCTGGCAACCGCCCGCAGACTGTCCCTCGGATGGGGCTTGCATTGCGTTGTCAGTGAAGACGCAGCCAACGAAGAAGACATGATCGACCGCGCATGCCGCATTTCCTTTTCCGAGGAATTTGCCAAGCCCGGCCAGCGGATCATCGTCACGGCAGGTGTTCCCTTCGGCACACCGGGTTCGACCAACATGTTGCGGATTGCCTTTGTCGGCAATGACGGACAGGGCGGCATTTGACGATCTAATCGGTTGAAAAGAAAAGGCGGCCGTCGGCCGCCTTTTTTATGCCCGTTCGACTGACCTTTGACAGTGGTCGGAAACACTAGCCATTCCCTCTTCGGCGCGTATTCGGCGGACCAACCCATCCAGCGCGGCAGTAATACAGGAAACATGCGTGTGATGAGGCATGTGACCGGCATTGTCGAGCATGACAAGCTCTGCCTCTGGCAGGGCACTCAAAAGACCCTCGCAATGGATTGACGGCCAGACAACCGTATCCTGTGTCCCCGATACGATCAGAGCCGGTTGCGACAGGGACGAATAACGTTCTGACTGAGCTGTCACCGCTTTCTTCAATTGAGCGATATCACGGGCGTTGGCCTGAAATGTATCGGGTCTGAAAAGCAACGGCACCTTGATTTCTTCGATGTAATCCTCGGGTGCCGTGTCTGGAAAAAACACGTTGCCGATCGCAGCCGGTGCCAGTCTTTCCGCAATCGGCATCATCAGGGTCCAACTGAAAATCTTTCCGATCACCGGCATCGAAGCGACCGTATAATACCAATTTACCCCGCCGGGCCAAGGGTGACTGACAGGTGCGAGAAACACCAGACCTTGCACACGAGCCGGGGCAATCATCCCAAGAGCGGCAGCAACCGCGCCGCCCAGTGAGTGACCGACCACAATCGCTTCTCGTATTTCAAGTTTTTCAAGAAGCCCTGCGAGAAGATGTGCCTGTCCTTCGGGTGTGTCCTGGCCAAATGATTTCCGTCCGGAATATCCCAGCCCGGGACGATCGACGAACAACAGCGGATATTTGCCTTTGAGAACCTTGAGAAAAGCCAGCCTGGTATCATAACCGTTGCCGCTCGCCCCGTGAAGAAACACAAGAGCAGGCACATTTCCACGCTCTTTTTCCGCGGAATAGAAATGATAATGCAGCTTCACACCATCAACGACCGCAAACCGGCCGTCGGGTTTAAAATCTCGCGAAATCTGCCGGACACGCCAAAACGTGTAACCAACAAGCAGAACCGGAATCACCGCAAGCAGGAGAAGAAAAATAGACATGAGATGGACTTAGTGCGTTTGGAAAAATTCCGAGCCTGAACCCGCTTCAGGCGGGTTCTCCCTCGGCTTCCTTTTCCAAATCTTCGATGGCCTTGGCGGCATTTTCCAGGCTGGGATTGACTTCCAGCGCACGCTTGAAGGTTCCAAGCGCTTCCGTCTCGAACCCCAGCCGACGCTGTATGATTGCCAGTCCTGAAAGCGCACCCCAATGTCGCGGCTCAAGCGCAAGCGTCCGCTCGATATCCACCAGCGACTTACCGAAATCCTCGCGCATGTAGTGGACCGTCGCACGTCGATTCCATCCTTCGGCGAATGAAGGCCTCAAAACCACGACCACATCCAGAAGATCAAGTGCAAGCGCATGGTCTTCGGCTTGAATAGCCCTGCCTGCACGCGACATCAGAACATCGACGGTCGCACTGCCCGACTCCATCCAGATCGCCTGGATTTCCCGTGCGGCCCGTTCTGCGGTTTTGGGATCGTCTTTGTCGGCGAGATCGGCATATAGCTGATCCAGGCGGGACTTTTCCTCATCCGGATCAGTCTCTTCAATCACGACCTGGCCGCCCTCGTCCGGCAGATCTTCCGGTATCGGATTGAAATCCTCCGCGGACGGCGGCTCGATTTCCGGCCCGAGATCAGGCACAGGCTGGGCGCCGGCCAGTACGGCACTCATTGAATAGAGAAGGGCAAACACAAAAATCCGCATCCGACGATTATGGATCGTTGGATGCGGCGGTCAATCCGGGAATTTGACACATCTTTGTGCGCGGGTGTTACCTGTCGCCTCCAATCCCTGACCGATGCCTGTTAACCGCTTCAGTCAAAAGATTTTTTTGAAGGCCAACGCCACCCGGCGCAGCAGCAAGATCAGCCCTGGCGTGCCTTGAAACGCGGGTTTTTCTTGTTGATGATGTAAACACGACCCTTACGGCGAACCATGCGGTTGTCGCGGTGGCGGGTCATCAGCGCTTTAAGCGAGTTCTTGATCTTCATGTCACTGTCCCCCGAAAGGGTTCCTGTTACTTTAAACCAAATGAGCGCCCAGGGCGCTCACATCCAATTGGGCCGGTCATGAAGCAGCAGCAAAATCTGCGCCTGTCTTCAGATCAACCCGCGCCTCATGGAACCATCAATCAGCGCAATAATGGTGGGCGTGACAGGGATTGAACCTGTGACCCCTTCGATGTCAACGAAGTGCTCTCCCGCTGAGCTACACGCCCGAATTTCTCGGTAGTCCGACGCTCCAGCGCCGTGGTGGAGTGCGATATAGCGGGGATCGCCAATCTGTGCAACCCCCCTTTTACACCGAACCGACAAAATTTCCGGTGTCCGGCGCACCCCTGTTGAAAGCTGCGTTCAGGCAGCCAGCATACGTTCCACTTCCTGCACCAAGTCCTTGAGGTGGAAGGGTTTCGACAAGACCTTCGCATCCTTTGGTGCATCCGATTCCGGGTTCAGCGCAACGGCGGCAAAACCGGTGATGAACATCACCTTGAGGTCCGGATCCAGCTCCGTTGCCCGCCGGGCAAGCTCGATACCGTCCATCTCCGGCATAACGATATCCGTCAGAAGTAGGGAAAACGGTTCTTCGCGCAAACGTTCATAGGCGCTTTTGCCGTTGTCGAAGGAAACGACATCATACCCTGCATTTTCCAGCGCCTTGGCCAAAAACCGGCGCATGTCATTATCATCCTCGGCAAGCAGAATTCGCGACATCGCAAACGACCATTTCTCTTAATATTGTTGTTGATGCATGTTCACCTTCAGCCGGTTATAGCCCGAAATCCGAAGAATGATAGGAAGAATTGGTTCTCCTAAGCTTTTGACCTCTCGACTGTGGACTGTGTGTTGATTCCTTGGCACCATGGGGCAACGCGATCATGAAACAGTCTCGCACGGCATGGACCTGAAAGCGCAACAAATGGGACACATCATTTGACGGATAAAAAACACCCATCCATTGAGACGCCCTTCGAAGCTGACTTTAATGGCTTTCCGGCTTTTGATGTACTTTGTCCGGCGGATCAGCGACTTCCCTATGTATTCAATTCGCCTCATTCCGGGCGTCAGTATTCGGAAAATTTTCTTGCATCCTCAAGGCTTGATGAAACATCCATCCGCCGGTCAGAAGATGCCTATGTCGATGATCTCTTCGCACATGTTGTTCCTCTGGGCGCACCGCTCTTGAGGGCACATTTCCCCAGAGCCTATCTCGATGTAAACCGCGAACCTTACGAACTGGACCCGAAAATGTTCGAAGGCCGGCTACCGCCTTATGCCAACATCAGGTCCATCCGTGTCGCCGGCGGTCTGGGTACGGTGGCGCGGATTGTCAGCGAAAACCATGAGATCTATCGACAACGACTGCCAGTCGAGGAAGCGCTGAGCCGGGTCGAGGAAATCTACAAGCCCTATCACACGACCTTGCGCCGATTGCTCGCACAGACGCACGTTACATTCGGCTACGCCGTCCTGATCGACTGCCATTCAATGCCTTCCACCGTCAAATGCCAGACCACCGATACCCGTCCGGATTTCGTTCTGGGCGATCGGTACGGCACCAGCTGCAACAGCGACCTGACGGATTTTGCGTATTCCATCCTGAAAAACATGGGCTATAGCGTCAGCCGGAACAAGCCTTATGCCGGTGGGTTCATTACCGAGCATTACGGCAGACCTTCAAGCGGCCTGCATGCCCTGCAGATCGAAATCAACCGCGGTCTCTATATGGACGAAGCCACGCATCGGCCCTCGGCCGGGTTCGGCGACCTCTTCAACAGCTTGAGGGAATTCGCTCGCGAACTGACCTCCATGCCCGACGCGGCCCTGCCTGCTGATTCCATCGCTGCAGAATAAAAAGAAGGCCGCACTCAAAATGAGGCGGCCCGAGTCTAGGGAGGAAACGCCCAAGGAGGGCGATGCGACATAACATGCCGCACCGCAATAATATCGCACCGCACCGCACAAAATTCAACCCGCCCCGCGTTGAATCCTGATCATATATTGAGCAAATGGTCAGGTTTTGCGGATTCATTTTTCAGCAGAACGGGGTATACAGGCAATAAACTGGACATTCTTTGACAAACGAACCGGATTTCACGGTACGGAGGGAATTCATGACGACGATGCCTGTTTCCAGCTCAAACGAGTTTGCGCCTTTCCTAGACAGGCTTGCAGAAGTCGCCAGCAAGGCCATCATGCCTCACTTCCGGCAAGGGTTTGATATTCAAAACAAATGGGATACCGGATTCGATCCGGTAACGATCGCCGACAAGAACGGCGAAACCGCAATGCGAGCATTAATCAACAGCACTTATCCGGATCACGGGATCCTGGGAGAAGAGCACGGTCCGGAGAACCTCGACGCAGAACATGTCTGGGTTCTCGATCCGATCGACGGCACCCGGGCCTTCATCACCGGCCTGCCAACCTGGGGCGCCCTGATCGGATTGCGCACCTCAGGAATGGCCAGCCTCGGCATGATGGCCCAGCCGTTTATCGGCGAAAGGTTCGGTGGCGATTGCCAGACGGCCTGGTATCAGGGCCCCCTGGGCACAAGAACGCTCAAAACCCGGGACTGCGCTCGCCTGGAAGAAGCAACTATTTTCACAACGACACCCGCCCTGTTTGACGAAGGCGAGCGGACCGCATTCGATCGCATTGAAAACTCCGTACAGCTGTCGAGATACGGTACGGATTGCTACGCTTACTGCATGGTTGCCGCCGGTCACGGGGATGCGGTGATCGAAACCGGCCTTCAGTCATATGACATCGTCGCTCTCGTGCCGATCATTGAAGGTGCCGGCGGTGTGGTGACCACATGGACAGGCGGTTCTCCTTGCGACGGTGGACAGATTGTCGCCTCAGGCGACCCGCGCCTGCATGAAATCCTCCTGCGGGATCTCGCCAACCAGGCTTGAGCGATCACGTTGTCGCTGTCGGGATCACTGTCTGGCGCGTTCAAGTTCCTGTTCGGCTTCAAGCCCGGGGATGAACGCGTCGAACGCAGCCCAGAACTGATCGCGGTAAATATCCCGCTCCATCATCAGCTCGTGCGCAGAGCCCGGAATTTCCACATAAGCTGCTGCTTTGGCCCGCGACACGAAGTCCTCGATGGCCGGTGTTGACACAATCCTGTCGTTGCCGGCTGCAAGCATCAGGCAGGGAAGTTTCATGTTTGGACCGGCGCCTCTTTTGCGCAATGGAAGCATGGTCCGGACCGCTGCGTTTACCCAACCCATCGTCGGCGCACCGACCCCGAGCTCCGGCGCCGCTTCCAGAACGGAATTGAAACGCTCGAATCGGATTCTGTCGGACGTCTGGCGATTGTTTTCATAGGGCACAAAGATCTCACCATTGCCACCCGGGACAAAAACCCGCCCCAGACCGACTAGCGAAAACAATCTGGCGATCGCAAAGCCTACTTTTTCAATGAGTGCGGACGTTTTCGGCGCGCCTGCCTTAAGGGGTGGTTTGCCCAGCAATCCGAATGTGATCTTCCTCAAGACCTTGCGTCTTGCGGCAGCCAGATCCGGCGCCCAGCTTCCCGAGGGCAGACCGAGCAGAGGCGCGGTGATCACAGCGCGGTCCAGCATGGTCCTGAGCCTTTCGGTGTCGGACAGGAGAACCAGTCCTCCAGTGGAATGCGCCAGCGCAAAATGCGGCCCGGGATAGGTCGCCAGTGAAACCTCCTTCAGAACAGTTCGCAGATCGATCCGGAATTTCCGAAAATTCGACACATGCCCCCGTCGCGGATTACGGGTCAGCCGTTGCGAGCCCCCCTGTCCACGCCAATCGAACGTGACCACCGCGAACCCCCGGGACCGCAGGTTCTCGATCACCTCGAAATACTTTTCGATAAATTCAGCCCGCCCCTGCAGCAAGGTCACCGTACCACGCCTCTGGCGCCCAGCTGCGTGCCAGTGAGCATAGCGGATGCGAATACCGTCGGAGGTCGTCACAAACCCGGATTCGGCGCCTTCCGGCACTGGGTTGTCTGGATGATCAACTAGGGTCATGGCAGTCCGATTCACTTAGGCGACACTCTGTGATAGCGGGGTTCAGCCGGGGCGACAACAAACTTGAGGCCGGCACCGGTGGCGCCAGCCTCAATCGGGACCGAATGACGGCCCTCTTACCAACGGTATTGCCAGTGCCCGCGCTGTCCGGCCGGGCGGCTCCGCACAATATGGGCAGTACGGGAATCAACGACCATCCGCATCGGCATGCCGCGCCAGCCGACGGCCTTGACGATATACATCGGGCCACGGCGGTCCAGGATCTTTATGCGATAAAATCCACGATGGCGGAGGCTGCGACGTATCTGACGCGGACCCAGTTCCCGGTATCCCCTGTTTCCATGCCAGCCGCCGCCATGACGCCCCTGACCCCGGCGATGATCGACCTTGATGACAAGTTCGGACTTCACGGGTTGAAGCTGACGTTCAGCACCAAAGGGAGCGGCGGACGCGACAGGTGCAAAACACAAGGACGCCAGCAAGAGGGTTCCGGCGATCGGTGCGGAAAGTTTCGAAGCTTTGGCAAACATTTCAAGTCTCCTGATCTCACTGCCAGCGCCGTGCTGACGTTGATCACAAGATGCAGGACACCGGTTGAACCCAAGCGGAAGAGGTTATTCATGTTGTGTTCATGTCGGAGGAATTTCCGGTCGGATCGCCCCTCTTGAAAAGGAAAAACCCAGTTCCCATCTGTCTTCTTGCAGGCGCCAATACGGGTCTGCATCACACCCCTGTCCCGCCAAATCCGGGGGATCGGGATACCAAAATCAGTGAAGTATCAGTTGCTCAAAGAGAGGACAGACACATGCGTCACTTGGACTTTTCTCCGCTTTACCGGTCGACCGTCGGGTTTGACCGTCTTTTCTCGATGCTGGACACCGCCGGCAACGAAACCCCGAGCTATCCGCCCTATAACATTGAACGGACGGGCGAAAACGCCTACCGGATCACCATGGCGGTTGCCGGATTCACCGATGCAGAGCTGTCGGTGGAAGCTAAAGAACACGTTCTCACCATCAAAGGCGAGAAATCCGAAGAAGATTCCGATCGGGAAATTCTTTACCGCGGCATCGCAGCGCGCACTTTCGAGCGCCGCTTCCAGATTGCCGAGCACGTTCGCGTCGAAGGTGCCAGCCTTGAAAACGGCCTGTTGCACGTAGACCTCGTGCGGGAAATCCCGGAAGCCATGAAACCGCGCAAGATAGAAATCTCATCCAGCGGATCGAAGCAGATCGAAACGACTGCCCACTAATGGCTTGATCTTGTAGACCAAGATTGACAAGCGGAGCGCCTGAAATCCTCAGGCGCCCCGTTTTGCGTTTCAACGCTCAAACCGCTGCGCCGAGCGTCTCCAGGAACGTATCCACATCGGTTTCGGCCGTCGCGAAGCTTGTAACCATTCTCAGGCACACTTCGTCTTCGCCAGGTGCGATCGTCTCCGGCAGATCCTTGGCGGCCCATTCGTAAAGTTTCGCTCCGGCTGCCTCGAGCTTTTCAAATTGGCTGCGCTTCAGGATCGGAAACACTTCATTGGCTTCCACGGCCCAGGCAGTGCGTCCGCCCTGCGCGCGTATGCCCTCTGCGAGCTTGGTCGCCATGTCATTGGCATGGGCTGCCGTTGCCAACCAGCTGCCATCGCTGAAATAACCATCGAACTGCGCGGCAACGAACCGGCTTTTGGAAAAGAGATGTCCGCCCCGCTTGCGGAAATATTCAAAACCTCTGGCTGCTTCCAGATCGAAAAAGACAACGGCTTCCGCACACCAGCAACCATTCTTGGTTGCTCCGAAAGACAGGACATCGACGCCAGCCTTCCAGGTCATGTCAGCAGCCGAGCAGCCAAGCGTCACAAGCGCATTGGCAAAGCGGGCGCCGTCCATATGCAGCGGCACGGAGCGCGCATCAGCAACCTGTTTGATGGCATCGATTTCTTCCAGGGTGTAAACGGTGCCGCATTCGGTCGCCTGGCTGATGGAAACGGAAGCGACCTGTCCGTGATGCACAACGCCATGGGGAAAGGCGGTCATGGCTTCGCGAAGCGCGGTCGGCGTGATCTTCGCACCATCACCTGGGATACCGACCAGCTTGCCACCGCTCGTCATGAATTCGGGGCAATTGCACTCATCCACCTGGATATGGCTTTCCCGATGGCAGAATATCGCGCCGCCTGGCCTGGAATGGGCTGCAAGCGACAGCGCATTTGCGGCGGTGCCTGTCGCCACGAAATAGACGGCCACTTCCCGCTCAAACAGATCGTTGAATTTTTGACCGACGCTGTCGGTCAGCGGATCAGTACCGTAGGCTGGCGAATAGCCAGTATTGTGGCGGGCCAACGCCGACATCACCGCCGGAGCTGCACCCGCCCAGTTATCACTTGCGAAATTCATGTGCCGGTTTAATCACCTGATCGCAAAACCGGCAACTGGATTTTCTTAGTAGTACATTTCCCGCTTGCGGTAGTAGGACCCGAGCAGCCAATCGAGGGAAACAACCCCCGGCCCTTTCAGGGTCGGTACCAGCAGCAGGAAAATCCACAGGAGACGGTCGTCGGAAATGATGGCGTATGGCTTTGCGTCGAACAACGCACCGATTGTTTGCGCATCGGCACCATGTCCGGTGATGTCGACATAGGTCATGACGATAATGAAGACAATCATCCCAAGGCTTGCAAAACGTGTGAACAATCCGACCACAACCATCACCGGCAGGGCGAATTCCCCCCAGGTGCCAAGCAAAACCAGCAATCCGATCGGAAAAAAGGCAATCTGACTGGTGTCATAGCTCACCTGCTCCATCAGCTTTGGAAACATCTGCGCATAGGCACCGGCGGTCGGCGTGAAAATATTCATGATACTGCCGCCGATTTTGGTCATCGCTGAATTCAGGAAAAACTGAAGCAACACGGCCGCGAAAATGAAACGCGCGGCCAACCCAAGAAACCAGCCGTTCGTAATGCGTTCAATGGCACCGAACACCATCGTATACAGCCTGACGAAAAATCCGATCAGAACACCCATAAATTCCCCCTTCCCTTTCCTACGTGAACTTCAGGCCGTTTATAAATCAAGACACTTGAAGGTCAGTAAAAACACCATTTGAAAGTAAATCCGACAGACATTCGGACAACGAAAATTCGCTGACGCTCGATAGTGCGTCTTCTGCGGCCTCGGCGAGAGGTTTTCCATCCGCCAGGGAAGTCAAAAACACAGCCCCACCGGGCCTTAACAGCAACAACTCGACATCCAGCTCCGGGCGCGTAACCAGTACTGACTGGGACAGCTGCAGATCGATTTCAAGTTCCGCGTCTGGTTCGAACCGGTTGGCACGCACCAGATCCCAGACCGGCCATCTGGAGTTGATCACGCTCGCCGCAGGATGAAACACAAATCGCACAGATCCGAGACGATCAGGTTCAACCTCACCCAGAGCGACCGGGTCCAGGGCGTGCGCATCGCCGGCATGAAAGGCCTGCAACCAGGCCCATTCAAGCCGCGCCACATCCGCAAGATAAGGATAGGCTTCAAGCGGCGGGAAGGCCTCGATGAAATCCGCAAAACCACCGCCATACCAGATAAGAACCGGTGAGTTCGGCGGTTCCTTCAAAACATAGGCACGCGCCAGAGCCTTGAAATAGTCTTCGCCAAGCAGATTGCCAACGGCCGGAAACGTTCGCTCCAACGCCTCGACAAGGCTGACGATCACATTGTTCCGGTAGACATTGAATCGCTTTGGCGCGGTCTTCCCGTCAGGTCCGACAAGACCGGCTGGTGTATCGCTGTCGGGATCCCACAGAGCCTGACCGAAATCACCGGTACCGATATTCGCGATTGGCTTTTGCGTAATCATGTCAGACCGCGCGTTTCAAGCCGGTCCCGGCAACCTGTGCCAGGATACGGTCCGCGGCTTGCGCCTCCGACAGAAGTACCGGCCAGGCGGGCACATCATTGTCCCATTCAATCAGTGTCGGTAAGGCACCAGTGCACCGGACAACGCTTTCATAAAGTTTCCAGACGGCCGCGTCGACCTCGCGATCATGAGCGTCAATCAGCAATGGCCGGCCGGCATCATCCTGGTCCGGCGCGTGTCCTCCAAGGTGAATCTCGCCGACAGCAGCCATCGGGAACTCCGCAAGATAGGCTCCGGCGGACCGTTCGTGATTGATGCAGGAAACGTGGACATTGTTGACGTCAAGCAAGAGACCGCAACCCGTGCGGCGCGCAACCTCCTTCAGAAAATCCAGCTCACTCATCGTGCTCTGCTCAAACGCGACATAAGTCGAAGGATTTTCCAGCAGCATCTTGCGCCCGACAACCTCCTGCACTTCGTCAATATGATCGCACACGCGAGTCAGCGTGTCCTGGTCATAGGGAACCGGCAAAAGATCGTTGTAATAGGTCGTATCGTGGCTCGACCAGGCCAGGTGTTCGGAAAAAAGACCCGGTTCATATCGCTTGTTAAGGACAGCCAGTCTTTTGAGATGATCCTGGT
>NZ_JAILWL010000096.1 GCF_025698965.1 Roseibium sp. | reverse complement strand
GATGTGAATGCCCGGCTTGCCGCATCACCCGGGTCAACCTTGTCTTCAAGACGCGAGCGCAACTGTTGCTGAATGATGATCGACTTGTCTTCAGCCGCAACCAGCCGGTTTTGCCAATCCAGCAGGATGAGCTGCAGTCTTCCGCGCACCGGACCGTCCTGTGGGGCCTGATCGATCAACGGCTTCACCCGGGATATTGCCAGCTGAGCGCGTTTCGCCTCTTCCGTCGTAGATAACAGGTTTCTCTTGAGATGTTCGATCTCGCGTGCGTTTTCGGTTGCCGATTTCAAGATCCAGACAAACGGCCGGATCAACTGTTCCAGTTCGTCCTGAAGCTCGAAATTTTCATCAACCGGATTGAGTTCGCTTTCAGCAACACCAGTCGCCAGACTTACGATCTGATCTCCCAGCCTGCTCAAGTCCAGATTCACCGCGCGGAGTTGTTCTTCCAGGTCCTTCTTGTCGACTTCGTTCTCGGCGTCCTCTATCGCCTTTCTAAGCTCATTTGCTGTTTCGAGTTTGGAATTTTGGGCCTGAAGAATGCTGTTGATCGCTCGGAGCGCTTCGCGATTTGTTTCTTCCGGGCTCTTTACTTGCGTTTCCGACTCAGGAACCAACTCTTGTGCGCAGACGGGCAGCTGGCTGAAGAAAAAGGTAGAAACAACAAATGCTTGCGCGAAGATCAGGAAAAATGACCTTTGCTCGTTGCTTATGTTTTTCTGCCGGTGTGATTTGCCACCTGAGAGAAAACCCCATTGAAAGTGGCGCGTAATGCGAAAGAAATTTCTGATGGTCAGTCCTCTTTTGTCAGCTCCGTCGCTTTGCGCCAATTCAATCACCCTAAGCTATTGTTCTTTCAAGCCGCTGCGAATTTGTTCGTAAAATGAACCTTAGTATTTTTAATAACCGAATTGAAATTTCCGCGTAAACCCAATCCCGAATGTAAACTGGTTCTTGTCGCCCAGTGCAGTGATCGGCGAGGCCCCTGCGTCCCCAATGAGCCTGTCCCAACCGGCTCTGCCTTCTACCGCCCAGGCATCACTGATCTGATATTTCAAACTTGCGGCCAGCCCGGCCGATTTGATGCCGCCGGATGCCGAGAACCGGTGCAAGCCGGAGGAGGTCGAACTTTCCGGAGAAACGCTGAAATAGGTTTCCATGTACTGCCTGGAGGCGAATGATATTCTTGGCCCCAAAGTGAATGTCAGGTTTTCCTCTGGATGCATGATCAAGTCGACCCCGGTTACTCCGACGAAACCATTGTGACCGATTGCGCCGTAACGCAAGTCAACAAATGCTCGGGTATTTCTGTACCGGTAAGAAACGCCGGTACCGAGTTCAATGGAATGATCTACATCGGGCAACCCTTGAAGCGCCGGATCGTTTTTTGTAGAACGTTCCCCGAGGTATCCCAACGAAGGATAGATTGAAAAACCGGTGCCATCACCGCCGCCAAGTTCAAAGCCATTACTGAATCGCAGCGAGTGAAACCGGACCACTGGAAGGGGATAGGCAGTATACCTTCTCGATCCCTCGTAGCTTGGAGCAACGGCACCAAATGCCCCCAGTTCAAAACGGATGCCGGGCTTGCCAAGAACAGGCTTCTCAGGTGGTTCCTGTGCATGGCTGCGAACAATGATCGGCAAAAGGAATGAAGTTGCCAGAAGGGCTTTGCTGACAATTAGACAAGTGGCGCCAATTGCACCGGCGCGCATCGATTTGGGTTTCATGTGTTCACCGGAGATGACAATTCAATCCTGACCGCCGGCCTGTGCGCGGGCTGCACAGGCCTTGCAGGTTTTGGCTGCCTTGACCGGACTAGCCGGCCGGAGCGAGTTCCAGAGAACTCAGGCCAATCGCGAGGTTGAGACCGGATTTTCCTTCAACACTGAGAGGTTGGAGTGCAAACTTCTCATTCGAGCCACCGATCAAGGCATTCGCCCCAACGCCCAGGCCGACAGATGCACCGGCAGAGATGCCGCCATATTTGCCTTGCAGCGCGTAAGAACCGAACTCGTTGCCGACAGGTGTGAACACCACCCACGTCATGAAGGACTCGCCGGAAACGCCGATATCGAGACCGAGTTTGCTGAGTTTTCCCGAATAGTGCTCTGTCGTGCCGTCGGTATGCTGGAAACTGCAGGTGGCGTCTTTGCTCGAGCCAAGAAGCAGGCCGAAACCTCCTTCGATTGTGCATTCGAGAACACCGAGTTTCGTTGATTTTGCTTCCTCGGCCATGACCTGGCTTCCGACGCACAGGGCTGGGACTGCAACAGCTGCGATTTTGACCAATTTCATCATGAGGCACTTCCTTGTTTAGTATATGCATCAAAGAGGTGGA
The DNA here is from genome assembly GCF_025698965.1 of Roseibium sp. Classification (GTDB taxonomy): domain Bacteria; phylum Pseudomonadota; class Alphaproteobacteria; order Rhizobiales; family Stappiaceae; genus Roseibium. The sequence continues at coordinate 13,348 of NZ_JAILWL010000096.1, read as the reverse complement.
TGCTGCGTTTCCTGCCCGATTGTGGGGTTCTTGACCGACCCGTTTCGGGAAGCGGACCTGATGGAAACGGAGCATCCGAGGTTGAAAATGAGGAATAGCGCTGGAGGAAAAAAGTGGTTCATCGGCACCCGGAACCACCCACGGGTGAATTTCGAGCCGAAGAATTCCCCTAGAATTTTCGACTGGAATTTGGCAGCAAGTGATTTTTTACAAATGGCATTTGTACGCGGCCCAGCTGGAGCGCGATACGTGAGGGGATTATCGCAAGAGTGCCAGCAGGCCGGAGGGGCTTGTGAATAGTATTGAAGCCAGGATCTTGCCGGGTGAATTATGCCAGCGGGTATTACCGAGGAAATTTGATGATCGACAGAACATATAAGAAACGGAAAAGCGGAACCTTGAAAGAAGCGCAATCTGCCTTGGTGCAAATGTGTGGCGGACCGGCTGCAGCAGCGGAACTCTGCCGGGTCACCAGCACAACGCTTTTTAATTATACCGACGACAGCAGTACCAATGAAAACAAGAACATGCCGGTTGATATTGTGAAGCAGCTGGAAGCGCAGTCGGAATACCCATTGGTGACGGAGCACCTCGCGGACCAATGCGGTTACGTCATGTACAAGGTCGATTTTGCAGACACGAAATCTCAGCTGCACATCGACATTATCGAAACGGGTGAGGAAATTTCAAAGCTGTTTCGAGACTGGGCGCAATTCATAGCCGACGGCATTATCGACAGGTCAGAGGCGCGCAAACTCCTCAAGAACAACCAGGACCTTGTCAGAATTCTGATGCGGATGAGAAGCGATCTGATTTCTCAGATTGACGACCCGGACATCCCGGACGGAACGCCTTGAATCTGGAACTGACCATTCGCGGGCTTGCCAAGGATCAGGCATCCAAAAGGCAAATGGCATCTTCGGGTCCTTCGACCACCAGGCGAACTCCCTGTTCCGTGTAGTCACGCGAGAGCACGGTCAGGCCAAGCACTTCGACCTGCCGTTCAAGGTCTGAACTGTCGGCAAAATCGGCCGAAAGCCGTTTGGTGACCAGCTTTTGGAAAGGCATCAGTACAGCGTTGTTGATCGCGTCCTGAGCCGCGCCGGAATAGGCACGGGCAAGACCGCCGCCACCAAGCTTGGTTCCACCGAAATAGCGGACGATCAGGACGGCGCAATTGATCAGGGCAGCGCCTTGTAAAACGCGCAATGTGGGCATTCCGGAAGTCCCGGCGGGTTCGCCGTCGTCCTTGCCGCTTTCCTCGATCCGGTCATCGTCCAACAGGCGCCGATGCGCGGTCACGATGTGATTGGCCTTCTTGTGCTCCTTGCGCAGCTCGTCCAGTCGCTGTTCGAACCGGTCCGCCGGAACGAGATACGCAAGAAACCGGGATTTCCGGTCTTCCAGATATCCTTCGAATTCGCGCGTGATGGTTTTCCAGGCCATATTGGACTTTATGACGGCGCCTTGAAATGCTTGGAAAGCTTCAGGGCCTGGCCCTGATAGTTGGATCCGATGCCTTCGCCGTAGAGCGTTTCCGGCCGTTCCGCCATGTGTTCATAGACCAACCGGCCAATCGTCTGGCCGTGCTCGACAATGAAGGGCACGTCGTGGGAGCGGACTTCCAGAACAGCCCGCGAACCGACGCCGCCTGCGCCCACGTGGCCGAAACCAGGATCGAAGAAACCGGCATAGTGAACTCTGAACTCGCCGACGAGCGGGTCGAAGGGCACCATTTCTGCAGCATAATCAGGCGGGACATGCACGGCTTCCTGACTGACCAGAATGTAAAAGGCATTCGGATCGAGGATCAGTTCGCAAGACTGTCTTCGGTAAATCGGCTCCCAGAAATCAAGCGGGTCCTGGGCCCCCACCACGTCGACATCAATCAGTCCGGAATGATGCTTGGCACGATAGCCGATCAGGCTTCCGGGACCGTTGCCCTGCAGGTCGATTGAAAGCTGGACACCTCCGCCGATCCGCTCATTGCCTCCACTCATCAGTGTGTGGGACTTGTGAACGTGTTCCAGTTCGTTGTCCGGGATCAGCGTCTGGCCACGTCGGAACCGAATCTGGCTGAGACGCGATCCGGTGCGAACAAGGATCGGAAAGGTGAGGGGAGAGATTTCGGCGTAAAGCGGACCTTTGTAACCGGCAGGAACCGTGTCGAAGGCAAGTCCGTTATCCGTGATCACGCGGGTAAAGACATCCAAACGCCCGGTCGAACTCTTCGGATTGGCCGTTGCCGAGATATCCTTCGCAAGCGCCAGGCTTTCCTGCAGAGGCACGATATAGACGCAGCCGGTTTCCAGGACGGCGCCGTCCTCCAGATCGATGGTATGCAGCTTGAGCTTTTCCAACCGGTCGGCAACCTTGATATCCGGTCCCGGCAGAAAGCTGGCACGTACGCGATACGCGACGGGACCGAGACGCAAATCCAGGCTGGCAGGCTGAACCTGCCCGGAAACAGGCGATGCGGCGGCGGAAATCTCGCCGGCAGCAAACATTGCCTGAATGATCCGTTCCGGCAAAATGCCGTTCACTGAAAGAGTTGCGCTTCCGGTCAAGTCCTGCCCCGCTGACACGTTCATTGCGTTGTTCCGTTTGTTCTTGCTCTATCGTCCTTAAAGGATGAGATCGCCCACGCCAACAGGGTTTGTGCGGCAAGTTGGCATTTCGCGGGGATCTCTTTAGCCAAAGACGATTGACCGGCGGCCGGTTTTCCCGTAGGACAGACGCACTTCGTGGTGATTTGGGCCGGCCGGCTTGCAGCCACGTTAAACAAGTTGCTAAAAAGGCCGGAGGTGCGAACCCCGGTCTTCAGGCTGGGGTTTTTTGCGTTTGGAGCGAATTGAAACATGACTGAGAACACCAAGACCGGTAACAAAAACTGGCGTCCGGCAACCACATTGGTTCACGGCGGCACAACACGGTCGCCCTTTGGTGAGACCTCGGAGGCCATCTATCTCACTCAGGGCTTTGTCTATGACAGCGCTGAAGCCGCCGAAGCCCGTTTCAATGGCGAGGATCCGGGATTTGTCTATTCCCGCTATGCCAATCCGACCGTTGCCATGTTCGAAGACCGTATCAAGGCCCTTGAAGGTGCGAAAGCTGCCCGTGGAACCGCCAGCGGCATGGCCGCGGTCAATCTGGCCCTGATGGCGTCGGTGAAAGCCGGTGACCACGTAATTGCTGCCAAAGCACTTTTCGGTTCCTGTCGCTATATCTGCGAAACGCTGCTGCCGCGATTTGGCGTTGAAAGCACGCTTGTCGACGGCACGGACATTGAACAGTGGAAAGCCGCCGTTCGGCCGAACACCAAGGCAATGTTCCTGGAAAGCCCGACCAATCCGACCCTTGATGTCATCGATATCGCGGCTGTTGCCGAAATCTCGAGGAATATCGGTGCCCGCCTGGTCATCGACAATGTTTTCGCCACGCCGTTGTATCAGTCACCGCTCAAGCTTGGGGCCGATGTCGTTGTCTATTCGGCAACCAAGCACATTGACGGTCAGGGCAGGTGTCTCGGTGGTGTCGTCCTTTCCGATGAGGAGTGGATAACCGACGAGGTCATGCCCTTCGTCAAGCATACAGGACCTCACATGAGCCCGTTCAGTGCCTGGGTCCTGCTCAAAGGCCTGGAAACGCTGCCGCTGAGGGTCGCGCGTCAAACCGAAAGCGCCGGTCGGATCGCCGATTTCCTGGCCGGTCAGTCAAAGGTTTCAAGATTGATCTATCCGGGTCGCGACGACCATCCTCAGGCCGACGTAGTCAAGCGTCAGATGAGTGGTGGGTCCACGATGGTGGCATTCGAGATCGACGGCGGCAAGGAAGCCGCATTCCGGTTCACCAACGCGCTGGAAACCATCAGACTTTCCAACAATCTGGGGGACGCAAAGAGCCTGATTACCCATCCGGCTACCACAACCCACCAATCGATCGGTGAAGAAGCGCGCGAAGAGCTGAACATCAGTGATGGTATTCTGCGTCTTTCAGTCGGTCTGGAAGATCCGCTCGATCTTCTGGAGGATGTCGAAAAGGCACTTGGCGCGATCTGATCGTCAGATACGCTTTGAATTCGCAAACCCCCGGTCCAGGTGGCCGGGGTTTTTCTTTGGCCGCGGCGCAGAGGCGAAGAAGTCGCCAGTGAATGAGCTACTGGCTGCGCGCAACCAGTCCCATGAAACCCGCTGCGCTCATCAGGGCTGCACCGCTCACTCTGTTGAGAAGTTTCGGATGCGAATGCAGAAATCCCAGGAGACCTTTGGCACCGACGGCGTAGAGCATGACAAAAGAGAAATCGAGCGCTGCCATTGTCGGACACATGGCCAGAAGTTGCTTGGCAAGGTTGGTACTCGGGTCAAGAAACTGCGGAAAAAAGGCGGTAAAGAACACAAGCGCCTTTGGATTGCCGATGGCGACAAGAAAGCCCGAGGCAAACAGTCTTGCCGGGTGAGCGTCGCTGCCCTCCAGTGATGCCACTTCCAGTTCTGGTGTGGACCGCCACAGGCGCAGGCTCATGTAAACAAGCACAAGAACGCCGCCCCACTTGATTACCTGAAACGCAAACTCCGAATTGGCGATCACGACGCCAAGTCCGAGTGCAACGAGCAGCATCTGAATCAGATTTGCGGAAATATCGCCAAGTGCGGTGAACAGCGTTTTTCTCGTTCCGAAATTCAGCGAATGAACCATCCCCAAGAGAACGCTGGGGCCGGGTGTCATGGTCAGGACGAGGGAGGCTGCGACGAAGGTGAGCCAGTTTTCAAATGTCATGGAGTTGATTCCGAAGAGGGATAGTATTTTCAGAATAACTCTCAGATATGTGATACATAAAAAAATAACTTGAAGTTATTTTTAAGGCACTGTCATGAGTGAAACCGATATACCGATGACGGTTGCCCGGGCGTTGATGCTGATCGACGCCAAGGGAAGTGTTTCCGAGGCGGCACGCAGTCTCGGGGTCACTCAACCGGCGATCAGCAAGGGGATCTCTCAGCTCGAGCAGCGGATAGGCACACCGTTGTTGCAACGTGGCACCAGACCGGTTGCTCTCACGGGAGAGGGAAGGATCGTTGCCGATTACGCAGCGCGCGCAGATCGTCTGCAGCAACAGTTTCTCCAGGATCTGGAGGAAGCGGTAAACAGCAGATCGGGAACGGTTCGCCTCGGGTCTTTCGGATCTTCCGCCTCATTTCAGATCCTGCCGCGAACACTTGCAGCCTTTGCACGGCAACATCCGGGTGTTTCAGTTGAAATCATTGAATTTCCCGACGGCGAATTACGCCAGGTGCTCGAGGAGGGGATCGTCGACCTGGCAGTCATGACCGTTCCCGATGATGACAGTCTCGACATTGCGCCAATCGCAACGGACAAGCTTGTCGCACTGGTGGGCGAAAGACATCCGCTGGTCCGACATGAAGAGGTGACTGCAGCCGACCTGTCGAATTATCCGTTCATCCTGACCAAAGGAGGAAGCGGCCCGTTGGTGGAGAGTTGGTTCGCCGCCGCAGGTCGATCTCCGAAGGCTGCACACACAATCCTGCAGGTGAATTCGATTCTGGCGCTTGTGGAGGCCGGGCTTGGTGTGTCGATCATCGCGGAGCTCGCCTTGCCGGAAAACTTGGGCAAGTGCCGTGTTGTGCAGCTGTCGCCGGAAGCGCCCCGCACGATCGGGTTCGTTCGGAAAGGCAAAACGGCACGCTCCAAAGCGGTGGAGCAGTTCTGGCGATTTTGCGAGCAATACGCATATTGATTGCGAGACTTTGGATCTGACTAGATTCAGAGTGACTTTACGCCGATCAGCAAACGCGCGGTGGCGGAGACGAAGCAAACAAGGGCAAACCCCCAGGCCAGAAGAGGAAACCAGGTCGGAAAGAGTGCCATCAGAAGAAACAGGAGAATGGTTTCCGTGCCTTCTGCCAATCCGCCCAGATAATAGAGGGACTTTTTGCCCTGCCTGCTGGTGGAAAGACACCGGCGCTCCGCCATGATGGCAAATGCTAGAAATGCGGACCCGTTGGCGTAGAAGCTGCACAGGAGAACGGCAGCGGGAAGGGCGTTGGCATCCGGTGCCTGGATGGCAAAGGCCAGCGGGATGGCACCGTAAAAGAAAAAGTCCAGCGTAATATCCAGATAGCCGCCCAAATCGGTTTTCTTGGTCGCTCTTGCAACGGCGCCGTCCAGTCCGTCGGCAAAACGGTTCATGGCGATCAGAACAAATCCCAGCAGCCATGCTCCCGAGGCTATGGCAACTGCAGCTCCCATACCAAATGCAAATCCTACTACCGTCACGCTGTTGGCATTGATGCCTGCGCGCGCGCACTTCTGCCCCATCCGGTTCAGAGGAGGGTCAATCAGGGGGCGCAGATAGGCATCGAGCATGGTCAGGGCACTTGTTCAGGTAAAATTCAGCGGTGTTCATGCAAAATCCTTTCGGAAATCACAAGTAAGTCTCTTTCACGCTTACGTCATTCGCCCTATAAGCCCCTCCTGAATGAACAGGTTCTTGGGCGACCCTTGGCCTGAAAGCAAAGGAACGACCGTGTCTGGCAGTTATAGCGCCACTACCAATGGGATCGAAGTCTCAGTTGAGCCGTTTTATCTGGACGACGAATCGAAGCCGGAAGAAAGCGAATTCATCTGGGCCTATATGGTTGAGATCCACAATGGCGGGACCGAACCGGTACAGCTGAAAAAACGCTATTGGCACATTACCGATGGTCTTGGCCGTTCCGAACAGTTCCGCGGCGATGGGGTGGTCGGCGAGCAGCCTGTCATCGAGCCTGGTGAAACTTACGAATATTCCTCGCATTGCCCGCTTCCGACCGACAGCGGTATCATGGCAGGTTCCTATTCGATGGAGCGGCCTGACGGATCTATATTCGAAGTCACCATTCCAGCTTTTTCCCTCGATCTTCCGGACGCGATTCGCAGCCTGAACTGAAGTCCGAAACCTGCTCAGATACTGGCAAGTCCAACAGCAAACCCGATGAGTAGCCAGAGAATCCACCTCTGGCGGTTGAATGCAGCCAGCAGCGTTACGCAAAGGGCCGCAAAAACCGCATAAATTGCGTGACCGGCGAACCCCGTTCCCAGCACAAGGGCGAAGAGGTCCGGATCCCTGTCCTTGGCGAGATGGAAATGGTGATCGGCAAACATCACAAGTGAGTCCGCTGCGACGCCGAATATCCAGCCCGCGACAGCAATCAAGATGCGGGCACCCCAGTTTGCCTTTTTTTGCTGAACCCGCGGTTTGACGGACCTGGCCGATTGAAGAACGGTTCGTTGAACCGCAACCTCTTGCCTGTGACGCCTTAGCGGATAGCGCACGCTGACATGATTTTCGATAGAGGAATTGCTCATCCCGGTCTCCGCACCGACAGCCTACCTATCCGTCAACTTTTGTCATCGGTCCTCAAGGCATGACTGTCCCCTGTGCGGTCTTAAGCGGCGGCACTTTAGAGACCGGAAATACAAAAGATAAATTTTGAACGAAAATGCACAATGGCCGGGGCAAGCCCCAGCCATTTCTTCTTGCGAAAGCAAACTGCTAAACTGACAGAACCGTCTCAGACCGTCCGGTGGCGCGCGATGGCACCGCGTTCAATCGCTGCGACCGTAAGTTTGTCGAGGCCAAACCGGTCACGCAGCAATTGCAGGATGCGCAATTCTTCCTGTTCTACATGCAGATCAGCGGCAGCGACTTCCACTGCGAGCGCATAAGCGGTGTCATAGAGTTTCGATGGCAGCACATCGCCCACCAGCTCAAGCACCAGGGACAGACCGTTGTCTTCCTGAAGGATATCGCCGCAGCGCTGCGCCGCCGGAATGATCTTGTTGCCGTCGTATTTCTCGAAAACAGGCAACATCTTGATCATGTCGCCGATGGTGGCCAGTTCATTGTCGGTCATAGAGTTGTCCGAAGCAGACACGATGACCATAACGTAGATGAGGGCTTCCTGAACGCTTATTGGTTCATTCGTAGACACTATTCAATCTCCAGTGATGCCGGTTTCAAGGCAATTTGAACGCCCGGTGTAAAGGGTTGGCGTTCAAGCTTCAAGTCACACAGATGCGACAATTGATTGACTGTGGGCCCGTGCTTTTCTAGTGTCGCGCCGCAACATACGGCCACAAGGCCTCAAAACCTACCGATGTTGACTTGTAATCATCCCAGCCAAAAGAACGAAATTCGAACATGACCGATCAATCCCTGCCTCCGCTTGACCTTTCGCAAGACTTTGTCGAGGCGGCCGCCAAATCGAAAGCGTGGCCGTTTGAAGAAGCGCGAAAACTGGTCAAACGGATCGAGAAAAGGGGGCCGGGAAAACCGGTGCTGTTCGAAACCGGCTACGGCCCGTCCGGCTTGCCGCATATCGGTACGTTTGGCGAAGTCCTGCGTACGACCATGGTGCGAACCGCCTTCCGCCTGTTGACGGAAGACAAGATCCCAACCCGGTTGCTCTGCTTTTCCGACGATTTGGACGGCATGCGCAAGATCCCCGAAAACGTTCCCGATCGTGCGGCGCTTGAACCCTATCTGCAGATGCCCTTGAGCGCTGTCCCGAACCCGTTTGGCGGCGACTACGAAAGCTTCGCCGCGCATAACAATGCCATGCTGCGCCGGTTCCTCGACACGTTCGGCTTCGAGTATGAATTCGCCAGCGCGACGGAATACTACAAGTCCGGCAAGTTCGACGACGTCCTGATCAAGGCCACGGAAAAGTACCAGAAGATCATGGACGTGATGCTGCCGACCCTGGGCGAAGAGCGTCAGGCGACCTATTCGCCGTTCCTGCCGATCTCGCCGACATCGGGCCGCGTTCTTTATGTTCCGATGAAGGACGTCAATGCCAAGGACGGCACGATCACCTTCGAGGACGAAACCGGCGAAGACATTACGCTGTCCGTGACCGGCGGCAAGGTGAAGCTGCAGTGGAAGCCCGATTTTGGCATGCGCTGGGCGGCGCTTGACGTCGATTTCGAGATGTTCGGCAAGGATCATATGACCAATGCGCCGATCTACGACAAGATCTGCAACATTCTGGGTGGCAAGGCCCCGGAACACTATGTCTATGAGCTCTTCCTGGATGAAAAGGGTGAGAAAATCTCCAAGTCGAAAGGCAACGGTCTGAGCATCGACGAATGGCTGACCTATGCGGCACCGGAGAGCCTTGCGCTTTACAACTACCAGAAGCCGAAGACCGCAAAGAAACTCTATTTCGACGTCATTCCGAAGGCGGTGGACGAATACTATACCTTTGTCCAGAAATACGATCAGATGCCGGTGGAGCAGAAGCTGCAGAACCCGGCATGGCATATCCACTCCGGAAGTATTCCGAAAATCGATATGCCGGTTCCGTTTGCCATGCTTTTGAACCTCGTCTCCGCGTCGAATGCGGAAAACAAGGATGTGCTATGGGCGTTTATTTCCCGCTATGCACCAGGTGTTACCGCCCAATCTCACCCGGAGCTTGATGCTCTGGTCGGGTATGCGATCCGCTACTTCGACGACTTTGTCAAACCGACCAAATCGTTCAAAGTGCCGGACGATGTCGAGCGGACAGCTCTTGAGACGCTCGATGAAAAACTGGCGGAACTCCCCGCGGATGCGGACGGTGCGACCATTCAGGATGCCGTGCTGGATGTTGCGCGCGCGATCGAGCGTTATCAGGACCCGAAAAAGAAAGGTCCTGATGGTGGTCCGGGTGTTTCCGTGGCTTGGTTCTCCGCGCTCTATCAGCTCCTGCTCGGTCAGGAAAAAGGCCCGCGTTTCGGCTCGTTTGTGGCTCTATACGGCATTGCGGAAACCCGCGAGATGATCCGCAAGGCCTTAGCCGGCGAGCTGGCCGCTTAAAAGAACGCAAACCTCAGAAGGCGGCAAGATCTTGCCGCCTTCCTGGTCTGCCATTGCAAGAATTCAATGTTCGGCGAATGTCGCGAGTTTCACGAGGGACACGAACTCCGATCTGTAACCATTTGGGTCATCGCCCATATTGGTAACTGCGAGATCCTGAGCGTCCTTGAAAGTCCATTTGCCCAGATAGTCAGAGCCTTGCAGCAATTGTCCGAATCCGGCAACAGCGGCGGCAAACATCGCCTCGCTATGTGGAATGTTGGCTGAATCTACCGATATTGGTGTCGTGATCAGTTGGCTTTTGACTTGCCCGGGCAGCTTGTAGCGAAGTTTGACGAAGGCCAGTTCGTCTGCAAAGGCGCCTCCAGTATGCGGCTCTTGTGGGGCTTCACCGGACGTTTTGTTTTCCTGGCCGTATCTGAGGTCGTCCATCCTGATTGCGGGAGAGCCGACAGGGGTCACTTCGTAGATTGCAGTCACGGTGTGTCCGGCACCGATTTCACCAGCATCCACCCTGTCGTTGTTGAAGTCTTCTCGAGCCAGTCGCCTGGTTTCGTATCCGATCAACCGATATTCCGCGACATTTGCCGGATTGAATTCGACCTGGATCTTCACATCCTGGGCGATGGTCGAAATAGAGCTGACCACCTGCTCAACTAGAATCTTGCGTGCTTCTGCCAAGTTGTCGATATAGGCTGCTATGCCGTTACCGTTTTGAGCAAGGGCCTGCATGAGGGCATCATTGTAGTTACCGCGGCCGAAACCGAGCACCGAGAGAAAAATGCCCTTCTGCCGCTGCTGCTCCACGTAGCGTTTCAGGGCCTCGGGGCTGGAGGGGCCGACATTGAAATCGCCGTCGGTTGCCAAAATAATGCGCGCGTCACCGCCAATTTCCTTCATGTCCTCGGCGAGTTCGTAGGCCACATCCAACCCGGCTTGACCAGCTGTTCTGCCTCCCGCACGCATTGAATTGACGGTCTTCAGGATACTCTTGCTATCGGACACGGAGGTCGGGGCCAGCAACACCCCGGCATGCCCGGCGTAGGTGACGATTGCAATCGTATCTTCCTCACGCAATGACGAGAGCAGCAACCTGAACGCCTTTTGAAGCAGTGGCAGCTTGTTGCTGTCTGACATCGATCCGGAAGTATCGATCAGAAAGACAAGATTTTGCGCGGGTAACTCTTCGATCGGAATGCTGTACCCTTGGAGGCCGATCTGCAGAAGCTTGGTGTCTGAGTTCCAAGGCGTCTCGACCACAGAAACGCTCGTTGAAAACGGTGTTTCGGTACTCTCTGGGGTTGGGTAGGCATAGCTGAAATAGTTGATCAATTCTTCAGGTCTGATCGCATCTCGCCTTGGCCGCATGCCGTTGAAAAGTTCAGATCTGACATAGGAGTAGGAAGCCGTATCTACATCGGCAGAAAATGTCGAAATCGGTTCGTCCGTCACTTTTTTCAAGGGATTGCTGGCAGCAACTGGGAACTGTTCGCTATCCGGTCCAGGGTGAGACGGGATCATAAATCCAGAAGCCACATTGTTTGTTGTTACTGAACCTGAAGCAGTCGAGTTAGAACCTCCGGGAGGAGTAGCATTCAGCAATCTATCATTGCTTCCGGCACCCAGTTGTCGTGTTGCCGGCACCTTTGCATGAAGATTGTGGGATGTTTGCGCCAGGTCGGCAAACGAGTAACTTTCCCTTGGAGGATTATCAAGACCTGCATCGCTCACCGGTTTTGGTTTCGCTGGCTGTGGAGTAAGAGACGGGGTGAGCCGAGCTTGTTCCTGCTGCGCATCGACAGCCTTGAGGTTTTCGGTAACAGCGGGTTTCGGTTTAGCGGGGTTGACGTCGTCAGTGCTCTCACCACCTTTTGCAAGTTTCTGTGCATCCAGTTTTGGCGTGTTGCCAGACCACAGCATGAAACCGCCGACCAAGGCTGCGCAGGAAAAGAAAGAAATGAGAAATTTTTTTGAAAGAAGACTGGTCATGGTGAGCCCCGATCTCGACACGAATACCGGATGACTTGGTTGTATCCGGGTTGAATAAGGTCAGAAGAGTTGAAAATGTGGTTGATTGTGTGAGTAATTTGAGCGCGAAACAGGGCTTGTTTCCGGCTTAAATGTGACCTTGCTGAATGCACGCGGATGCTGCTACTGCTCCGGGAAACCGCCCAGTAGGCCAGGGTCGGAAGGCAAAGTCTGGTCGTCCAGTTGTTTTGGCTCGGTCGGCAGGCTCCACTCGACAATTTCCGGTGTCAACTCTTCAAGCCCCGGCAGGGCTGCAGTCGGATCATCGTCCCAGTTGGAGACGGAAAGTTCCGTAAGCCATTCAGATTGCCATTTTCCGATTTTCTTTTCTTTTGCCTCCAGCGCAAGATTTGCAAGGTCTTCAGGAGCCTCGGGAGTGACATCTGCCCAACCGTAACGGACAAGCCGGGAGCCCAGATCGATCTTGCCGCGTTTGCAGGTTGCCAAAATCTGTTGTGGTCCAAGTTCTTCAATCTTGTCGCAAGTCACCTTGAATTGCCGGATCAGGCCTCTGAGGAAGGTTTGCGCTCTTGCTCCGCACGGCCAGGTGCCGCCAAGTCGCGATACGCAGGTTTCTTGCCGTTTCAACGGTTGGATATACGCCAGAGTGATAGTCAACTGACCGGATTTGAGATGACCGCTGTCCAGGACCTGGATACGCCTCAGTTCAAGCGGGCCGTCCGGAATGGGTTCAACAGGCGGGTTTTTCAGTTCAAGATATCGTTTGGATGGTTCGATACGTTTCAAGCTGCCACTGACCTTTGGAGACGTGACACCTTCTGGCGAGACGTTTCGAATATTGCCAGGAAGCGGCGCGGCGGAGACGCTCTTTTGCGGTGAGGAGAGGTGCCGGTCCATGTCGGCAGCAGACTGCGAGGCGTCTGAAAGCCGAAGCGCCTGGCTATTGGCAGCCGAGTCGGGCGTGGGCACTGCGTCGATCTCAGGCGGATCGCTCAGCAGCAGCCAGGTTACAAGGCCGCCGGAAACGGTCAGCAACAGGGCGGGCACCAAGAGAGGCCGGAGCTTCATTGCGAGTTCACTCGTTTTGCTGGTTCGATCTGATCATAATCGCTGTTCCCTCGAATTCCGAGTGTTCAATACGCTGCCGATCCGTTTTTTCCCTGCGAAACTGACAATCCTATGCAAAAGAGCCGCAGCATTGCTTGTCCGGGGAAATCCTCTTGGGTAGTGTCCGCGCGAGTTCAGGCCAATGTGCCGGAACCTGGCTGGATGACTTTGCAGATTGATTGGACCGGAGTGCGCATGACCCTGATATTTAAAATTGTTCCACGGTCCTTATGGCAGGAAGCTGTGGCGTCGGGCGTGTTCAAAGGGGCACCGGTTGATCTGGCGGATGGTTTCATCCATTTCTCTTCCGCGGAACAGGCTCGCGAAACGGCTGCAAAACACTTTGCGAATATGGACGACTTGCTGCTTGCAGCATTTGATGCAGGCTCATTC
>NZ_JAILWL010000095.1 GCF_025698965.1 Roseibium sp. | reverse complement strand
TCGACGAAGTTCCGGTGATCCTGGAACTGATACAGAAACTGAAGGCCGACATGGACCGGACCATTTTGCTGGTCGAGCACAAGATGGATGTGATCCGCAGTCTCGCGGACCGGATCATCGTTCTTCACAACGGTGAGCTTGTAGCCGATGGCGACCCGGCTGAAGTGATCGCTCTGCCAGTTGTTCAGGAAGCTTATCTCGGCAAAGCGCCTGAGGCAGCATAATGGCTCAAACACTTCTTTCCCTATCGGGCGTTCACACGCATATCGGGCCGTATCATATTCTGCAGGGCGTGGACCTTGTGGTGCCGGAAGGCGGTGTAACTGTGCTTCTCGGTCGGAACGGCGCAGGTAAAACCACGACACTCCGTACGATCATGGGCCTTTGGACGGCCAGTCAGGGCGAAATCCGATTTCAGGATCGTGCCATTACCAAACTGGATACGCCCGAGATCTCCAGGCGGGGAATTGCCTTCGTTCCGGAGGATATGGGCATCTTCACGGATCTGTCGGTTGCAGAAAATATGTCGCTTGCCGCTGCCAACGGGCCGATCGACGCCAAACGTCTTGGCTGGATCAAGGAGCTGTTTCCACCGATCGGAACATTCTGGAACTCGTCAGCCGGAACCTTGTCGGGTGGGCAGAAGCAGATGCTGTCGGTCGCTCGGGCGATCATCGAGCCGCGCCGCCTGATCCTGATCGATGAACCGACAAAAGGACTGGCACCGGCCATTATCAAGGCGATGACCGATGCCCTTCGGGAATTGAAGGCTACGGACACCACAATTTTTCTCGTGGAGCAGAATTTCGCCATGGCCTCGAATGTCGGTGACACGGTCGCCGTCATGGATGACGGTCGCATCATTCACTCAGGTTCCATGCGCGAACTGGTGGATGATGCCGCCCTGCAGGAGAAACTGATGGGACTGAGCCTGGAGGCGCACCAATGAGCGATACCGCGATCAAACCGAGGATCGAGAAAGTTCCGTTCAAAGATCAGTTCTTTCAGAAACTACCGGTTCTGCTCGTGCCGTTTCTGGCGGTCGCCGGTCTGGCGGCAATCGGGAACCCCGCCAGTTGGCTCACTCTGACCGTCGCCGGTCTCGCCATGGGAATGATGATCTTCATCATGGCTTCAGGACTGACAGTGGTTTTCGGCCTGATGGATGTGATCAATTTCGGCCATGGCGCATTCGTCGCCGTCGGCGCCTTTGTCGGCTTTACCGTGTTGGCCTGGTTGGCGGGCTGGACCGCATCGCCGAGTGTCATGTTGAATCTGGCCGCTGTGCTGATTGCAATTCTTGCAGCGATGCTGGTCACCGGTCTGCTGGGCTATGCGTTCGAGAGGGTGATCGTGATGCCGGTCTATGGCGAGCACCTGAAGCAGATCCTGGTTACCATGGGGGGGCTGATCGTGGCTCAACAGATGATTTATGTCGTCTGGGGGCCGGATGAGTTGCACATTTCCCGCCCCGAAGCCTTTCAGGGATCCCTGGTTATCGGTGAGGCGGCAATTGAAAAATACCGGCTTGTCGCCGTTGTCATAGGCCTCGCGCTGTTTATCGGCATGCGCCATATCCTGAAGAAGACCAAGGTCGGGCTGCTGGTGCGTGCCGGTGTGGAGAACGGCGAGATGGTTGAAGCGCTCGGCTATCGCATCCGCCGTCTGTTCCTGATCGTCTTCATGACCGGTTCCGCGCTGGCCGGGCTCGGCGGTGTCATGTGGGGGCTGTATCAGGAAACCATCACTGCCCATATGGGCTCCGAAATCATGGTGCTCGTGTTCATTGTCGTGATCATCGGCGGTCTCGGATCGGTGGAGGGGTGTTTCATCGGCGCGTTGCTCGTCGGGCTTCTGGCCAATTACACCGCCTTCCTTGCACCAAAGGTCGCGCTGATTTCCACCATCGCCCTCATGGTGGTGATTTTGATGTGGCGTCCGCAAGGGCTCTATCCGGTCGTCAAAGCGAAGTAAGGCGGAGACCAGATCATGCTGACCAGACTTCTTTCAGGCGATACGCCGCGCAGTGGACTGTTGACGGTTCTGCTGCTGATCGTTCTGATTTCGCTTGCCTTCGCTCCCTTTCTGTTTCCAGGTACCAAGTCACTTGAGACCGCCGCCCGGATTTGCATCTTTATCGTGCTGGTGGCGAGCTACGATCTGCTTTTGGGATATTCCGGCATTGTCTCATTCGCGCATACGATGTTCTTCGGCATCGGCGCCTATGGAACGGCACTGGCGCTCAACGCCGCCGGACCGAGCTACTGGTCGCTGATCTGGGGGACTGCGGCAGGTGCCGTGATTGCGGCGGCATTCGCACTTGCGATTGGGTTGTTCTCCTTGCGCGTGAAGGCAATATTCTTTGCCATGGTGACGCTGGCGGTGGCCAGTGCCTTTGCCGTCCTGGTGTCGCAGATGTCCTGGCTCACTGGCGGTGAGGATGGTCTCAATTACAAGATCCCGCGTGAGCTGACACCCGCTTTCAAACTGGTCAAGGAGAAGGTGTTCGGCGTTCGAATAAACGGCAAACTGCTGGCCTATTATCTGGTGTTTTTTGCTTCAGCGATCCTTTTCCTGGTCATGCTGCGGATCGTCAACTCGCCCTTCGGCCGGACCCTGAAAGCGGTGCGCGACAATGCTTTCCGTGCCGAGGCAATTGGCTACCGGGTTGTCTGGTACCGGACAACTGCGACAGTGCTCTCCGCGATCATGGCTGCACTGGCCGGGTCACTCCTGGCTATCTGGCTGCGCTATACCGGTCCGGCGACCACGCTTTCCATGGAAATCATGATCGACATCTTACTGATGGTCGTGATAGGGGGCATGGGCACGCTTTACGGAGCGGTGCTCGGGGCAACGCTTTTCATTCTGGCTCAGACCTATCTTCAAAATCTGATGGGTGTGGCAGCCGACGCGACCAGCGCAGTTCCCTTCGTTTCCACGCTTGTTGCGCCTGAACGCTGGCTGCTCTGGCTGGGGGTCTTGTTTATCTTGTCGGTCTACTTCTTCCCAAGTGGAATTGTCGGACGATTGCGGTCAGGGCGTGCGTGAGCAAAAACCAACTCCATATACGCGATGAAGGGAGAGGGCGTCCGCTGGTGCTCGTCCATGGCTGGTCCTGTCCCGGGCAATTCTTTTGTCATCAGGTCGAGCAGCTCAAGGCCCATGCGCGTTGTATAACGCCGGATCTTCCGGGACATGGAAAGACCTGCGATCTCGTGCCGCTCAGCATTGAAGCGTCGGCGGATGCGCTTTACGGCTATCTGCGGGATCAGGATCTGAGCGACATTGTCGTCTGTGGCTGGTCAATGGGTGCGCTGGTTGTCTATTCCATGCTCGAGCGATACGGAGGCGATCGGTTTTCCGCCGTTGTTGCTATCGATATGTCACCGAAGGTCCTGAACACACTAGACTGGTCCAACGGAACATTGAGCGGGCTGACCCCGGAACTCAACACGCATTTTCTTGAAGCCATCGTGGCCGACTGGCCGAAGCTTCCGTCAAGAATTGCCAGAAGGCTGTTTGCTGAAAACGAGCGAACAAATCCAGGCACGCTGGACTTCGCCCGCAACGAAATTGCCAAGGCCGATCCACAATTGCTTCAACCGATGTGGAAATCGCTGACGGCGCAGGATTTCCGGCAAACGCTTAAGACCCTGAAGCTGCCGTTTCATCTGGCAGCAGGGCTTCAGAGTTTTCTTTACGGTCAAGGTGTCCATCGCTGGCACGAGGAAAATGTTGCAGATTTTCACCTGCACGGATTTGAGCGTTCCGGCCATGCGCCCCATCTGGAAGAACCGGAGAAGTTCAACGAGCTATTGCTGACGCTGATCCGGCAGTGATGTCAGTGTCCGTCTCCGAATTTCGACTTCACAAATTCGATGATGCGGTCAAGAAAAGTCAGCATCAGAAATACCGCCAGCATTCCGACGAAGAAGCGCATATCGGTCAAAAGCGTGCCGCGTGCGAACTCGCGAGCGCCGATATTGGCGTAGCGCCAGACGTAATACGCAACCGCGGCAAGTGCTGCCGTCAACACGAGCGATGTCAGGATCGTCTGCCAGGCAGGCTTTTGAGGTTTTTCGCTCATTTCAACACCCTCGCCGTCGCAAGATCGACCTTGAAGACCATCAGATCGTCAAGCCGCTCGACATCTCCTTCGACTTCGATGAAGAGCGCCAACAGTGGCTTGATTTCGTCGCCGAGGAGATTTCCCTCCTTGTCGGCCATCAGGAAGAAATTTCGGTTTTCGACCGGGCCAGAGGAGACGAAAACAGGTGGAATGCCACCAGTCAGGCAGAGGTCCGCGCAGGCCTTGTGCGCCAGCCCGCGGCCGGGGCGCATCGCCCCTGCATAACATTTGCCGTCGCAGATTTCGCCTGTCAGTTTCCAGCGACCGAGCGGGACAGGTTCGGCAGGGGTGAAGCCTCCAAGCTGGTCTTCGCTCGCCTCGACCCGCCCGACCTGGATCATGGTGAGATCGCCCCGGTTGACCGGAACACCGCGCACCATTACCGGGTTGCCTTCATTAGACTCGGTCTGGGAGAAAACCCCGCGCTTGCCCTGGCCGGCAAGCATATAGGATCTGGCAGGCGTGTCACCGTCGGCCGGAACGCGAAAAACCGGGTACGGGCGCAATTCCAGAAGTCCCTTGTTCTCATAGCGGTTGCCCCACTGAAATCCGCCATTGCCCGGATCGTTCTGCGTCGACGACAAGGCCAGGGCTGCCAATCCCAGGCCGCCGACAAAACAGACCGCGAAAACCGCCAAAAAGGACACAAGCTGTCTCGGGATTGCGTTCAGGTATCCGACAAAGAACGGAGCGTCCTTGGTTTGTTTCCAGCTCATGCGGCGGCTCCTATCTCAGTCGGTTCCACATGGGTGCCGGGCGGCAGGGCATTCGGGTCCAGCAGAATTGTCGACCCAATGAGCTTCAGCCGGTAGGTCGAGATTTTTTCTGTAAAGGGTTCCGGTGCACGGCCATCTGCCAGATTGTACTGGTACCCGTGCCAGGGACAGGTGATGCAGCCCCAGAGCACCTTGCCTTCGCCCAACGGACCATTCTGGTGTGCGCAGGCATTGGTGATCGCCGAAAGCTTGCCGTCGTATTTGAATATCGCGACCCGCTCATCTTCCGACAAGGTGACAACCTTGGCGCAATCGTCATCGATTTCATCGACCTCTCCTGCAACCACCCAGCCTTTGTCCTGCAGAGCGGCTTTCGCGGTTTCTTCGCCCTTGTCTCTGCTGGCTTCCATGCGGCCAGTGGCGAAATGAAGGCCGGAGACAAGAACCACGCTTGCAGCAACCACACTGGTGAAAATCGGGTCCGCCGGACCCTGTAGCGCGCCGAGTGCCACATGAAGGACGACCGCGACGTAAGCTACATAGATGGACATATGCAGCGCCTTCCAGAGCGGTGCGCCCAGGAAGCTCAACCAGAAATCATGGCTTGTCGCAGCCAGAACGAACAGGATCAGCAGTGCGACAATGCCGAAGACTTCAAAGGGAAACCCGAGGATCTGGCCGTAGTTGGTGTTGGAGGACAAAAGGGCGACGAATTTGTCTGTCGGCGAGAAACTGAAGTACCACCCCAACACATAGTTGGCGTGCACCGCTGCAATACCCGCAGTCATGACACCGAAATGCCGCCGATTGTAAAGAAGCGGCAGAAACCGGCGGTCAAGCCTTGCGAGCGGGCCTATGCAAAGGATGACAGTCAGCATCAGGAAGGCGCAGCTGCCGAAGGCACGCATTCTCAGGATCGCACCGTCAATCGGTTTGGTGACATCTTCGAAACCGGGTGCGAAACGGATAAAGACGTAAAGATAAAGCGCCACTGCGACCAGAAGGACGGCGTCGTAAAAGATCCGGTTCCAGATGACCGGCATGTACTGAACACTCATTGACCCGCCTCCGCGCCGTTCGGGGCCTCGATCAGAACAGCTGGCCGGTCCGCAGGTGGCGTTTGGCGCAGGGCCAGGATTGTGAAAAAGGCGAGCGGCAGCAAAACAACCAGGACGGTCCAGATGCGAGCATGTGCGGTGCGGTGTGCCCGTTTCATCTGCGGGCCTCCCCAAATTTCTCCAGCACATACCAGCGGTACAGCACCAGGGGCCAGATCAGGCAGATGCCGGGTATCAAAAGTGGCCGAAATGCATAGGAGCCACGCGCCGAGGGTTCCACGCGATCAACTCCGATGACAAGAAACAGTGCTGCGACCACTCCACCTGCCATCAGGTAGTATTGGCCCAGATCGATCAGAAATGCGCTTATCTGCAATATGTCCCCCCTATACCAACAAGCACTTTATCTTCTGCTGACATCACACAAGATCCGCGTCTGTTACGATCTCCACCAGCGATGGCCCATCATGTGCGATCGCTGCTCCAATTGCATCCCCTAGTTCTGAAGGATCCGTTACCCTGTGGCCATGTCCACCGCAAAGCCGGGCAAAAGCGGCAAAGGAAGGATTGGTGAGGTTCGTCTCCCAGACAGGCCACTCGCCGGATCGTTGCTCCTTTGAAATTTTGCCGAGCTCGCTGTTGTTCAGCAGGATGTGGGTGATGTTCATGCCGTATTTGACCGCCGTCGTGAACTCCATAGCATATTGACCGAAGCCGCCATCGCCGGAGATCGAGATCACCTTGCGGTTCCTGTATTGCTCGAAATCCTGTGTGGCGCACCAGGCACCGAGTGCTGCGGGAAGACTAAAGCCGATGGAGCCGAGATAGCCGGACATCAGGATCCGTTGTCCCCGAGGTTCGAAGTAACGACCGAAGGAATAGGTGTTGTTGCCGACATCCACCGGGATGATCGCATCTTCCGGACAGAGTTCGGTCAAGGCTTTGAAGACGGCGGCGGAATGAATGCCATGGCCCTGATCTTCCATCAGCCGCAGTTCCTTTTCCTCGCGCCAGATCACCCAACGCTCGGCGAGTTCACTCACCTGATCAGGTGCATCACCCGGTTTGCGGACTCGGTCCATGATGGCAGAGCAGAAGGTTCCGATTTCGCCCCAGACCGGCAAGGTCACCGGATGAAACTTGCCGAGTTGCATACGTTCAAAATCCACCTGGATGATGGGCTTGTAAGGCGCGATGCCTGTGTGGTTGGCAAAGGACGAACCAAGAGAAATGATGAGATCCGCTTCGTTCATGAACCAGCTGGCAATGGGGGTTCCCGAGCGACCGAGAACACCAGCCGCGAGAGGATGGCTGTCCGGGATCAGGCCTTTGCCCTTGAAGGTGGTCATGACCGGTGCGCCGATTTTTTCAGCCAGAGCGATGACCTTTTCGCGGACGTCCTTTGCACCATAACCGAGCACGATAGCGGGGCGCTTTGCCTCGTTGATCATCTGAACGGCATTGGAGAGGTCCTCTGACGACGGCGAGATTTCGGTGCCGCCAAGGCGTCCTTCCGGTTGCCCGGCTTTCTTGTCACTCGGATTGGTCTGAACGTCGTCGGGAAAGATCAGGTTGGCGACATCCCGCTCCACCAAGGCTGTTTTGAGAGCCAGCGACATCAATTCAGCGTGGTTTGAGGTGCTCAAAACAGGTTGCGAGAATCGGGAAACGGCCTCAAAGGCGGATTTCAGGTCGATATCCTGAAAAGCCCCGGGACCGAAAACCTGTGTCTGCACCTGACCCGTGAGAGCCAGAACCGGCGCGCGGTCGACCTTGGCGTCCCAGAGGCCTGTCAGGAGATTGGTTGCTCCCGGACCTGCGATGGTGAGGCATGCGGCCGGCTTGCCGGTCAGTTTGCCATAGGCGGAGGCGGCGAAAGCGGCTGCACCTTCGTGTCGGATGCCGACATACCCCAGGTTACCCTTGTTCACCTGTAGGCGGATGGCGTCAGCCAGGCCGAGGTTGGAATGTCCCACCATGCCGAAGACGCGTTTGACACCCCAATTGACCATCGTTTCAGCCATGACATCCGTCACGGTTCGTTCGTGCTCTGGCTCCGGTTCCAGACCGACGAAGATTGTGCCGTCTTCGATTTTCAAGGGGAAGATTTTCTGACCGGTGTCCTCATGGCCACCGGGAGGTGCGCCGGTCAGAGGATCGAAATCCCAACCGTGCCAGGGGCACCGGATCCAGCATTTGCCGTCGGAGCCCTCTTCGATTGAGCCTTCACCCAAAGGGCCGCGCTGGTGCGGACAGTGATTGTCCATTGCAGCCCACTGACCATCAAAATGCGACAGGCAGATCGACGTTGTGCGCGCCGTCACTGTTTTGACACGTCCCTCCGGCAGGTCGTCTACGTGACCAACCTTGATCCAGTCGAGATTTTGAGCGTCCATTTCGTCCTCCCTCTAGAGACCCGACAAGGTCAGGCAACGCCGCCATAGGCAACTCCGGAAAGATCTGCCATTTCCCGTTTCCAGGTGGTCAGGTCTTCCGGGTTGAACTGATTGAGATGTGAATATCCGCAGGCCCGTGCCATCACCTGCATCAGCTCCACCGAGGCTTCAAAAAAATTTGTGAGCTGGCGGGCGGATTTTTCGATTTGCAGCCGGTTTACAAGATGCGGTTTCTGAGTCGCGATGCCGACCGGACAGTTGTTGGTGTGGCAAGCGCGCATGGCGATACAGCCGATTGCCTGCATCGCGGAGTTGGATACCGCCACAGCGTCCGCGCCAAGCGCCAGAGCCTTGATGAAATCTGCCGGTTTGCGAAGACCGCCGGTGA
The DNA here is from genome assembly GCF_025698965.1 of Roseibium sp. Lineage (GTDB taxonomy): Bacteria > Pseudomonadota > Alphaproteobacteria > Rhizobiales > Stappiaceae > Roseibium. The sequence continues at coordinate 7,011 of NZ_JAILWL010000095.1, read as the reverse complement.
TGACCAGGGTCACGTCGGAGCGACCGAGAGTGTCCAGGTGGCGTCTTGCGCGGGCAAGCGCCGGGATGGTCGGCACCGAAATGTTGTCGCGGAAAATGATGGGTGCCGCACCGGTCCCGCCGCCGCGCCCATCCAGAATGATGTAGTCGACGCCAACTTCAAGCGCCGCATCGATGTCCTTTTCGATGTGTTGGGCCGAGAGCTTGTAACCGATTGGGATGCCACCGGTCCGGCTGCGCACTTCGTCGGCAAAGTCCTTGATCTGGGAAACTTCCGTCCAATCGGGAAAACGCGGGGGAGAAATCGCGTCTTCGCCTTCATTGAGGCCACGAACTTCCGCGATCTTGCCCTTCACCTTAGCGCCGGGCAAGTGTCCGCCGGTGCCGGTCTTGGCACCCTGGCCACCCTTGAAGTGGAACGCTTGAACCTTGTTCAGCTTCTCCCAGTCGAAGCCGAAACGGGCAGATGCCAGCTCATAAAAGTAACGGGAATTGGCTTCCTGCTCTTCCGGCAGCATACCGCCTTCGCCAGAGCAGATTCCGGTGCCCGCAAGTTCGGCCCCCCGCGCCAGGGCGACCTTGGCAGGTTCCGAAAGCGCGCCATAGCTCATGTCGGAAACAAAGAGCGGGATCTTGAGCCGCAAGGGTTTTTGCGCGTTCGGACCAATGACCACGTCGGTTCCTACCGGCGTGTCGTCCAGCATAGGCGGTCGATGAAGTTGTGCCGTAAGGAGCTGGATGTCGTCCCAATCGGGCAAATGAACCCGGGGAACGCCCATGGCATCAACCCTGCCGTGATGCCCGGTCTTGCTGAGTCCATCGCGTGCATATTGCTGGATCAAGCCATTGTAAGGCTCTTCTTCGGTACCGTGGCTGGTGTCTGCATAAAGGCCAAGATATGCCTCGCGATTGAAAGGCTGAGGGTTTTCCTCGGCCCAGACCGCGATCTCGTCTTCATCGACCAGAATGTCGTCGCCCTCGACCCAGCTTTTGAATTTCCGTAAAGCCTCTGAGTTGTTGTATTCGGATACGCCGCTGTCGAGCCGGTAATCCCAGTAGTGCACACCGCAAATCAGATTGTCGCCGTCGACATAACCATCTGACATCAGTGCGCCGCGGTGAAGACATCGGCCATAGAAAACCGAAATCTGATCGTCAAACCGAACCACGACCAGATCGACATTGGCAACAAGCGCATATTGTGGATCTCGGTCCGGCAGCGCGCTTAGTTTTGCAACAACTTGTTTTTTCATGTCTTCCCCCGGCTATCGGTTTTGCCAATCTCGGCAATGCCCTGGCTGTTTGGTTGTTGGTATCTTGATACGATCGTCAATCGGCTGGCAGCTCCGGCCTCATGGGTGGGACTTCCACCATCTCCGCAGCGCCTTCCCGTTCCGACATGCGTGCGCCGTACCATTTGGCAAGCGGGACCGCCGTAACGCCATGCAGAACCGCGCTGATCCAGACAGTGTTGACGGCCAGGATCAGCAGCTGCTCGCCGATCTCGTGGTCGATCTGGTCCACGACAAGCAGGGCGAAGAGGGCAGTGGCGAGACCGCGTGGACCGAACCATCCAAAGAAAATCCTGGTGAGCGGCGCGGCGTCGGTGCCGGCCAGCGACAACCAGACCGCTAGCGGGCGCACGATAAAGAGGCTGATCAGAATGATCGCCAGAGTCGCAGCATCAAGATGAGCAATGGCTTCGGGTACAAGAGCCAAGCCTATGAGGAAAAAAGCGCCCCAGGCGAGCATTTGCCCTTCGCTCTCGGTGAATTCGTAGATGAAGGCACATTGGCCCTTGATAACATTTCCGAAGAACAGCCCTGCGACAAACGCGGAAATGAAACCGTTCCCATCAATCATGCCGGCGGCGAGATAGGCGCTACCTGCCATCGCGATCGCACCGATGCCCTCTATCGTCGCCGTGGTCATCTTTCGACGTTTTGCCGCCAGAAACAGAATGCCGCCGACCGCGCCGATGATACCTCCGACAAGCGGGCCGAACACCAGTTGCTTGGTCCCAAACAGCAACCAGTTGGTCGTGTCCTGATGCATGACTTCGGCGGTCAGGCTGGCAAAGAGGAGGATGACGGGCAGGGCAAGGCCATCGTTCAGGCCACTTTCCAGCGTCAGGGCACGCCGGACCCGTTCAGGAACGGCCTTGTTGGTGACAACGGCCTGTCCCAGCGCAGCGTCTGTCGGGGCAAGGAGCGCAGCTGCAAGCGCTGCGACAATCAACGGGTAGGCGGACAGGAACGGGGCTGCGGCAACCGTGCCGAACACAACAGCAAGCGGCAGGCCGAAAACCAGCATGCGCAGCGGCCATTGATGACGTTTGCGCAGGGCCTGGAGGTTGATCTGGGCGGCGTCCAGAAAGAGCAGAATAATGAGCGCAAGCTCGGCAACGATGTGCAGAAGGTGCTCGGCTTCGGCCAACGGCATAAGACCGGTCTGCGCCATGAAAAAACCGAAGCCGATAAAAAGGATCGGCGCGGTCAGAATGCCGTTTGAAAGGGTTTTGGCCAGCAAGGTGTAGCAGACCGTAAACATTGCCAACATCAAAAGTCCGGTGGCCATATACGTTCTCTCTCCCGAAGCCCACGGCGACATTTGCGCAGGCTGACCTCACCTTTTCAAATCATAAGCAGATGACACTCACGTGTGGCAATCGTGAATTTCCGCTAGGTTAGTTTAACCACTCCAATCCGGAGAAGCTCCTGAATCAAATGGGGGAGCTTCTTCACCGCATCAATGCCAGCCGTTGCAGAATGCGGTCTGCATCTTCCGGGTGCGTTGCTATTTCCAGGATCAGCTTTTTCCTGACCGCATCTGCAAATGTCTCGGGGCTGTCAGCCGTCACGACAAAGGCAGCCGGACCGCCGATAATGTCGCTGTAAAAACGTTCCTCAAGATCATAGGTGACGGGCCTCCCGGAACAGTGACGGCACAGGACCGCCAGACCATTGATGACAATGCCTGAAGAGACCACGGTTTCCCGTGCTTCGCCTATGGTGGGGCCATTCCAGTTGTTGGCACTATCGGCAGACAGATCGATCACCCGTCTGAGGCCCTCGTGGTCATTGGTGTCGATCAGTTCCTTGCCTTTCAGCAGTGCGGCACCGATCGCATTCCGGCCAAAGGCCCTTCGTGGAGCTTCCATCAGTTTGCCGGCAAAATCCTGGGCGGACGCCATGCCGTCGATCACCGTCCAGCCCACCACGACATCCTGGGACAACATATCGCCCCACTCGACATAGGTGACGGCGATCTTGCCATAGGCATTGCCGGTGATCGCATTGAGCACTGACGGATCCGTGATCGCTTCGGCATAACCGGATCGTTGAAAACGGATTTCCGCGTCGTCAATGGATCCCGTCGCATCTGCGAGCAGGACAAGTTCCAGGTCCAGCTCCTCCGATTGGGCCGGAACGAGGGTCAAAAGGAACAAGGTGGCTACAACACCTAAAAACCGCATCTTTTCCGCTCCCTTCACATGAGCACCCTCAAGTAGCTAGGGCAGGAGACACAAAAAGGAAAAGGTCAAACTTCTGCTTTCTAGGGTTGTTGGGGGCTATGGATCCAACGAATCGCACGTGTGAAATTGATCGGGAATGCCAGCGTGTGATCGATATCGGGAATGATGTGATCCCGTATTTTCAATCCGGGAAAGTTGCGATTTCGCAGAGTTTTGACCAAGGCCAGCTGGTCGGAGACCATGCTTCTTCCAGTTGCGTTTTCCAACTCGCCAACACCGAAATACACGTTTGCGATCAAGTCCTCATGTTCGTCCGCATAGGATTGCTCCATCTGAAACATCAGTTTCTTGTTGAGCCAAATTGATGGGCTTGAAATAATGTAGTTCTGGAAGAGTTCCGGATTGTTGAACAGGACCCAGGTAGCAAACAGACCACCGAACGAGTGGCCTGCCAAGGTTCTGTTGGTCGGGTCTGCGCGATAGATTGTTTCGACAAATGGTAAAACTTGGGTTTCCAGAAAGTGGTGGTAGTCGTCAGCCCCTCCGGTACCGGGAGCAACGACATGTTTATAGGAATCCGACACAACTGGTGTCAGATCCCGTGTGCGGCTCTCTCTGGCGTTCTCGCCTACAGCGTATGATATGCCAACAAGGATGACTTGCTCATAGAGTGACCCAAACTCAGGAATGTGGGTGACGCCCGATGCAATTTGAAAGGCATACGGGCCATCGTTTAGATAAATGACCGGATAGTGTTTGTCGCTGTTCTCCGCCCGATCGTAGCCGCGTGGTGTTCTCACAAATATCGGATACGAGCGAGCCAGTTTCTCGGAATGTATGATGTGCACATTCGAGCGAGGGATTTGGAATCCGTGGCTCAACGGTTCGGCGTCGGTGATCGCCGTCAGGGCCAGGAGGATTAGCGGCACTAGCAAAATATTTTTGAAATTCATTCCAATTGGGTTGCATCCAAATTGGGCCGAAAGCAGGGCAAAGAGCCTTTCATGTGCACCCTTGAGACAGTCTTGAAAAGAAAAACCCGCCCTGTTGCCAAGGCGGGTTGATCATTGATGGATCTTGATTGCCGTCAGGCAACCGCGCGGGCCAGCGCGCATTGCGACCAAAGATCGTTGATTGCGTTGGCCAGATGCTCGATATCGGCAGCCGTGTGCAGCGGTGTCGGGGTGAAGCGCAGGCGCTCCGTGCCGACCGGAACCGTCGGATAATTGATCGGCTGCACGTAAATGCCGTAGGTATCCAGCAGGATGTCGGAGATCCATTTGCATTTCTTGGCATCGCCAACCATCACCGGAACAATGTGGCTCGGGTTCTCCATATGCGGGATGCCGCGCTTGTCGAGCGCCGCACGAACCTGGGCGACCCGGTCCTTATGCGACTTGCGCTCGAACGGGCTGTCCTTCAGGTGACGGATGGAGGCTGCCGCGCCTGCGGCCAGCGCCGGGGGCAAGGCCGTGGTAAAGATGAAACCGGAAGCAAATGAGCGGACAAAGTCGACGACGGTCTTGGATCCGGTGATGTAACCGCCCATGACGCCGAAAGCCTTACCAAGGGTTCCCTCGATAATGGTCAGGCGATCCATCAGACCTTCGCGCTCCGCGACACCACCACCGCGCGGTCCGTACATGCCGACTGCATGAACTTCATCAAGATAGGTCATGGCTCCGAACTTGTCGGCTACGTCGCAGATTTCCTTGATTGGAGCAATGTCGCCATCCATGGAATAGACGCTTTCGAAAGCCACAAGTTTCGGAGCATCGGGATCGTCGGCCGCCATCAGGCGTTCCAGATCGGCAACGTCATTGTGCTTGAAGACGCGTTTTTCGGCGCGGGAATGGCGAATGCCCTCGATCATTGAGGCATGGTTCAGCGAGTCCGAATAGACAATCATGCCCGGAACCTGAGAGGCGAGAGTGCCGAGAGCAGCCCAGTTGGAAACATAACCCGATGTGAAAATCAGAGCTGCTTCCTTGGCGTGCAGGTCGGCCAGCTCCTGCTCCAGAAGAACGTGGTAGTGGTTGGTTCCGGAGATGTTGCGGGTGCCACCTGCACCTGCGCCGCATTTTGAAAGGACATCCTGCATGGCTCCGACCACCTTGTCGTGCTGACCCATGCCGAGATAGTCATTCGAGCACCATACGGTCACGTCCTGAACGGAACCGTCTTCGCGATAACGTTTTGCGCGGGGAAAATCTCCGGCCAAACGTTCGAGGTCTGCAAAGATCCGGTAATTACCATTGTCATGAAGTTTGCCAAGGCGCTCTTCCAGATACGCATTCACGTCCATGATACCGGTCCTCTTTTCGCTGGCCCTCATGCCAGCGCCTCTCTTATTGTGCCGCCCAGTTCGCATCCAGGCGGTTTTTCACGTCCGAGACCTTGCAGCGCTATTTCAGCCTAGCAGGTAACTTATATCTATTCAAAACTGCATTACCAAAAATTTATCCTTGATCAAGGTCAATTTGGTTGGATGCGTCCAAACGTCATAGGAGCAAAACCCCGGGGATTGGCCCAACTTTTTGTTGTTGATTGTGTTCCGAAGCAGGGGCGACGCATAGCCTTGAATTTCGAGCAGGTGCTTTAAGTCTATCCTTTAAGTTCATCATCCTGGCCGGCAGAATCAGCATTCCCAAAAGCTCGGTCGTTTCAGCCTTGAACAGCACGCGCGAGATTGTTTCAGGAGTGTCACTCTCGTTCTTTTGATCGGCGATATTCCAATCGGCAGAATCTGAAATACGACCCACACAAAGAAATCCTTGCTTTCATGAGATAAACATGAATACTGATTCATGTTTCATGAACGTGGGAGGAACCGGACGTGAGCACATCGGCCGGACAAGCAGAAGCGCAACAAAAGGCGCCGGGAAACCAACCCAAGACTGCCCGTGGAGAGGCTACGCGCCGGTCAATCCTGAGTGCGGCAGAGCGGGTCATCGGCGCAAAGGGATATAACGACGCCTCCATCGGCCACATTACCAGTGAGGCAGGTGTCGCCCAAGGCACGTTCTACATCTACTTCAAGACCAAGGAGGAAGTGTTTTCCGAGCTGGTTCTCGAAATGGGCCGACTGGTCCGCCACAAGATTGCAGAAGCGACACAGGGTATCGAGAACAGGCTGGACGCCGAGAAGGTTGGCCTGAAGGCTTTTCTGGAATTTGTTCGCGCTCATCCGGATCTCTATCGTATTGTTCAAGAAGCGCTGTTTGTCGATCCAGATGCTTACGAAGCCTACTACACGACATTTGCAGACGGTTATCGCAGCGGACTTTCGGCTGCCGCGGAGGCCGGGCAGATATCAGAAGGTGATGTGGAAACGCGTGCCTGGGCCCTTATGGGAATTGCCCGGGCTCTCGGCGAGCAACTGGTCGTTTTCAAGTCGGAAAAACCCGTTCAGGAACTTGTTGACTGTGCATATGACCTGATAGCAAACGGTTTGAAGCCGTGAGGTCATCTTTATGACATTTGTCGAGACGGAATATCGGAATGGAGTTGTCTGGCTGTGGCTCAATCGCCCGGACC
>NZ_JAILWL010000094.1 GCF_025698965.1 Roseibium sp. | reverse complement strand
GGTCGATCCGTTCGCCGTTCCCGGCCTTGTGGCGCTGGGCGTGAAGGGTGTCGAAGCTGGCCCCCTCGGGCAGCACGAACTGCTCGTCCTTCATCATCGCCGCGATCAGCTCGGGATGGTCGCCATGCTCCCGCCTGTAACTCTCATAGTGGTCCTTCCAGACATCCGAGATGTATTTCAGGAAGAGCATGGTCAGGACATAGTCCTTGTAGATCGACGGATCGACCACGCCCCGGAAGGTGTCACACGCCGCCCACGCGGCCTTGTTGATCTGATCCTGAGAAACTCTTTCGGCGGACATATGATTCCCGATGGTTGTATGAAATTGGGGTGACGTTAGCCGGGCGAGTGATGGAGGGGAAGGGGGCACCACGTCCGTATGGACAAGTGGGCATTTCTTCTTGTAGTTATGTTTTAAAATGTTGCTAGCAGGAATTGTGTAGGGAACTCAATGTGTCGGATTTCACTGTTGCTGAAGGTGATAAGGAACAAGCTGAGTGGGAGCTCCAGATTGCAAAGTCCCGTTTCGAGCAGCTGTTCATAGCGATGTTCAGAGCCGTAACTCGGGGCGAGAACTCCTATGACGCTACCCAAGCTCTTTTCAGCTTCGTGGAACACGCAAAAGAGACAAAAGTCCCCGTCGCAAAAGTCGTCGATGAAGCGACCAAATCGCTATACGAGCGGGCGTTTGGAACAGAGCGAAAGATGGCATACGAGAGCGAGCAGCAAGAGATTGTGCACGATGCGCTCTTGGTCGCCGCAGAGTATTTCTCAACGGACAATATGGCGCGTGCGCGTCTTTCAAAGCGCCAACAGGGGTTAGATCAGAGCATAGAAGCGCATATTCACGGCAAAGAGCGTCGTTCCAGGGAACACGGTCACAGCTACATCAAGAGACTGTTGAAAGAAGCGGATCTCCTGTCTGAAGCGAAAGGCCGCGAGAAATAGATCGCTAGGATTTTTTCACATAGAATGAGTGTCCATGCCCATCCCAGACTACCAATCTCTGATGCTTCCTGTGCTTCGCTACGCCGCTGAGAGCGAGCAGCGAGTGCCCGATCTAGCGGACAGGATCGCCAATGATTTAGGGCTGTCGGAGGAAGCGCGGGAGGAGCTGCTTCCCAGCGGCCGTCAACGGGTGCTGCACAACAGGGTCCACTGGGCGAAGTTCTACATGAGCAAGGCTGGCTTGATCGACAGCCCCGCACGTGGCCGCTTCATTGCCTCCGAGGCTGGCAGGCGGTTTCTCGTGAGCAACCCGGAGCGTCTGGACACCCGAACACTGATGCAGATACCTGAGTTTGTCGAGTTCTGTGAGAGCAGCAAGTCGGGAAGCGGCGGTAGTAGTCAGGACGCCGTGAACCAACAAGAAGGGGAGGGAAGTTCCGCCACGCCGGAGGAACAGATCGAGCAGGCTTACCGGTCGCTCAACGCCGCCCTCAGGGCCGACCTTCTGGATCGCATCCGGGAGAACTCACCGATCTTCTTCGAGAAGCTCATCGTCGAGCTTCTGGTCGCCATGGGCTACGGCGGCTCTCACAAGAACGCAGCCGAACAGCTCGGACGGTCTGGCGACGGCGGTGTTGACGGTGTCATCAACGAGGATCGGCTCGGGCTCGACAGGATCTATGTCCAGGCCAAGCGGTACGCTGAAGGGAACTCCATCGGTCGCCCTGAGGTGCAGGGCTTCGTGGGCTCGCTGGTCGGGCTGGGAGCGACCAAAGGCGTCTTCGTGACCACCTCAGGCTTTTCAAGGGGAGCCGTGGAGTATGCTCGCAATCTGCCCCAGAGAGTCATCCTGATCGACGGCAACAGGCTTGCCGACTTGATGATCGAACACGGTGTCGGCACCCGCTCACAGCAGACCCTCCAGATCCAGCGTCTGGACGAGGACTTCTTCACCGAGGATGGGTGAGGGGTCGGATTGTTTTCGGTGCAAATTTCTGAGGGGGCAATCGGAGTAGTGGCTCAAGCGGGTTCCCCCGTGGGGTCACACACTGTTCGGAGGATTGGGTGCGAAGGCTACTGATCAAAGGCAAAGAAGGCCACTTCAGGTTCATTGGCTATGAGCTGAAGGACAACGCTGATGGGTCTTTGATAATTCAGCTGAACAGGCGGGCTCGAGGCGAGGAGCAAACTGTTTGGAGTTCAGACGCTCAGAGTACTCCGGAGGTCGTCAGTCACAGCCAAAAACGACTCCGACTTAGTTACCATACAACCGGTAGACTGAATTATCACGGTGCTGGCCCAGGGGCTCTTTTTTGTGAGCCGATCTATGCATTGTCGAAACCCCAGTGGCTTTTTTGTGTCTCAGTTCCCAACATCAATGCTCTAGATCCAGCCGATCCGCCTCGTGATACAGATGAAGTCATCGAGGCTCTCGATAAGCTTGTTATTGGTACCGGATGGGTTCCAGTTTCATGTTCCTCCGGCCGCTTTGATTGCGTTTCAAAATCTGTTTGGTATCGCAGTGGTGTTCGAAGAGGCCGCGCTTCCTATCCCTGATGGTCTTGAGAGACATGTAGTTCGTTGTTTTCCGAAACAGGGTCCCTTTGAAAACCAGCAGCGTCGTCAAGATCAGGCATTGATTGAGTTCCACCAAAAGCTCCAGGGAGTTCAAAATCTGATTTGCTTCTGGAATGCCAACACAGGCATTTACCGGATAGTCTTTAGTGTCCCGATGAGGGCGGCGCCAAAGCTGAACGTCACGTTCCGCGACAAATCAATATGGGCGGAACTCTTGCCGCCTACCAAGGCAGTAACGCAAACTGCGGAGCTTAGGTTCAAGGCTGTTGGAAAGAGCGGGGTTTTGAAGACACCACAAGCAATTGAGTCAATCACACTCGATGCTGAGCTGTAAGTTTCTGTCTTGCAAACTATAGGTTCTGAGACCGACTCTTGACGTGTCTCTTTTCATGTCTCATAAGTATGTTCTCGTTTCATCTAAGGAGATTTGAGAATGGCTTTGGTGGGGTATGCCCGTGTGTCCACACTTGGACAGTCCCTGGACGTCCAGAAAGAGAAGCTTTCAGCAGCCGATGTCGATAAGCTGTTTGAAGAGAAGAAGTCCGGTGTCGACGCCAACCGCCCAGCGCTGAAGCAGTGCCTTGAGTATCTGCGTGAAGGGGACAGCATGGTGATCTCCCGGATCGACCGTCTGGCCCGCAGCGCCGAGGATCTCCTCAGGATCGTCCGTGAGCTCGAAGACAAAGGTGTGACCCTTCGAGTGCTCGATCAGTCCATCGACACCAGGGACGCTGCAGGGAAGGCCTTTCTGGGCATGTTGGCAGTCTTCGCCGAGTTTGAGACCAACATTCGCAAGGAGCGGCAGATGGACGGCATCGCCAAGGCGAAGGCCAAGGGCACCAAGTTTGGCCGTAAGCCTGCACTCACTCCTGATGTGATCGCTTCCATCAGGACAATGCGTGAGCAGGAGGATTACACCGTGCCTCAGATCATGTCCAAGACGGGATTGTCGAAGGCGACGGTCTACAGGGCTCTCTCCGAACAGGAATGACTCTCAGGAGTCCAGGGAAGCCACTGAGGGGCGTTTGGAGTCTCGCGGGTAGGGTGGCATCGATTACCCATTGATCGCTCTCCATGACCTTTAAAGGAGACATTCCTCAAACAACGTTGGCGCTAAATCGGGCAAAGAAACGGGCAGAGGTAACTGTCTCTGAGAATTTCCAAATGTTCTGCCCAAATTCGGTTGCAGGATTGGTATCGGGAAGATTGATTAAGTATATGAAAATAAATAACTTTTAAAAAGTTCCGTATAAGCAGGGCGCCCCCCCTTTGAGATATAACTTATAGTGTAGCTTTAAGTACTGCTTTGGGCTTCATGCTCAAAGTGCATCGTTAGGCAGCGGATTGCGTCTCTTGAAGTGGGGGGTGTTGATGATGATAGTCATCACCCCTTGTTGAGATGAAACCTTGGGACAGCGGTTGGCTAAGGTTGCACACCACAGATAACAGTTGTTTTTAATGATGAGAACGACAGCCAAAGATCTCGGCCAACTTGCCATCTAATGCCAGCAGGCTAGGAGTGTTCGCTCTCGGTGTCTCCGTCGGTCTGTTGAGGCGGTCAAACGAAATATCGGGGCAGCTTGGACACTTCGCGGAACAGCGTTTCCTCCTCATTGTCGCCGTAGAAGTCGCCGATGTTCGCTGCAGCGTGACCGGTGATGCGGTTCTGGTATTTCACCTCGATGCCAGCGGCATCCGCGACGGTCTTGAAGCGGTGACGCCAAGCGTGGTTTGGCTTAATGCGTTGATCATCTATACCGATGCCCGCTCTGACCCACTTTGCAAGATTGTCCCGCGTGACGCCCCAAGGCTCCTCTTGTCGGGTCTTCCGTGTGTAGAATAGTGGTCCCTCAGGCTTCGACTGTACGGCTTTCACAAAGCCCTGTGCAACCAGATGAGGGTGAAGAGGAACGACTCGGACTTCCTTGTCCTTGACGGCTCCAGCTTCAGGTGTGATCCGGATGCAGTGCATGCCGTTCTTCGTGTAGACGTCCTGTTTCCTAAGCTGCGCCATTTCACCCATTCGTGCCCCGGAGTACGCACAGAGCCACGGAAGCCACCTTCGGGCAAAGCGTGTGTGCACGGCCATGTGCCTGGGGTCTGTTTCAGCCGCCAGCGCAGCTTTCAGGATCGTTTCGGCTTCCTCCTTGGTGAAACCCTGAGGACGTGCCAGTATCCGCTTTTGAGAAGGGGCCTTTACGCCATCGACGGGGTTCGCGGAGATTATCAGGTTGTCTACGCCGATTGCGAACACCGAGTTGAGTGCTGCTCGATTGGTCTTCTTGAAAGTGTTGGGAGATACCCTGCCACTGTCAATGAGCTCGTTCCGCCAGCGAACCACGTCAGGGCGAGTGACATTTTCTGCATTGTCGTGACCGAGGAAGGCGATGAACTGATCGATGACAGGCTCCCAACGCCTGACTGAAGACGGTGCGCCGCCCAGCGATTTATGTTGTTTTTTCCAAAGCTCGAACAAATGGCCGATGGAGACGTAGGCGGTTGGTTCGTCCGGATGCGCTATGGGAGACGTCCAGGCTGGGAATCTGGCTGCGTTTGCGTCTTCGGAATAATCGCCCTCCGCGTTGCGTTCGAGCTTGTCGGCGGCTCGGTCACCGGCCTCTCTTAGAGCCTTTAGAAGCCTAAAGCGGCTATCCTGATCGATCTCAAGGCCTTCCTGCGCAAGGAACAGATCGAGGAATGGTCCAAAGCGTTTTTCCAGGGCCTCTGCAGTGGCTTTGAATTTCGCCTTGTTGCCGATCAAAAGCCGACCGTATGGACCGCCACTGGCTGCAACAGCATTGGCTGCCTTCACTTGCTGCCATCTTTCCGGGCCGCCCGGGTCATTCTCAAGGCCGTCGGCGAACATTCGATAGAAGCGACCAGCAAGGGCGTAGACCTGCTTATTGGTGAGCTTGACGGGGCCATTGCGGAGCCCTTCCCAGATCACTTGTAGGTCTGTTTCTGCGATCCGGAAACGCTCTTTGGCTTCAGTCCAGTCCTTGGTTTGGAGTGAAACTTTGACGGCATCTCCAATTCTGACTTTGGCCTTCTGAGAGCCGACAGTCAGCATGACGGTACTGCCCTTGGCTTTCTCGCGAAGGTCGCTCGGAGTTCGTATTCTAAGATAGTAGACGCCGGTGATGGGGTGCTTAGTAGGACGGGGCATAGGAAGGGCCATGTGTACCAGCCTTGTGTACAAGTCGGCTGGCGAATACCCAATCAATACCAAAGAGTTACGTGAAATCAAGGTGTTAATATGGTGCTGCCGGAGAGATTTGAACTCTCGACCTCTCCCTTACCAAGGGAGTGCTCTACCCCTGAGCTACGGCAGCATCTGGTGGGCAAAGTGCCTGATTTGGCGGGCCCGGTGCCCAGGAAACGGCGGTGTTGACCGTCTGCTTCAGGGCGCAAATGCTGGTGCCGATCAGCGATGCTGACCGGATTGAGGGGGCTTTTGCCACAAGAGTGGGGTGGACGCAAGCGGTGATTTGGATTTTTTTCGCAAGCCGAATCCATCCGGTTGGAGCTGGCCTTCCAGACACTGCAGTCACTCGCGAAACTGGGGCAAAAGCTGTCTTTTATCCAGCCTGTGGATATCGGGGTGTGGAAGAAATCGGCAGCAGGCGGCAAGGTGCTCGCGTTCGTGATTTCGGTACATTCAGGCCTGCCATCGAAAAGGGAGTTTTCGGGAGGCTTCTTTTTACAACAGGCTTTGCTCTGGGATGGCAATCTTGCTAGACAGGGATCGCGAAACACTGATTGATGAACGCAGATGAGCGAAAAAGATCAACAAGAGCAAACCGTTGAGCATGGGCGGGAAAAATCACCAGGTTTGAAGGACAAGCCGCTTTCCAAGGAGAAAGGGCCGTCCCGGGAAGACCGGTTGGCGGAAGCGCTGCGGGCCAATTTGCGCCGGCGCAAGAGCGCCGCCAAAACCCGCAAGGACGCGTGACTTCAAGGTAATGGAAACCAGCCGCAAAGGTGCTTGCCTTGAGAATGCCCGATTGTAAGCATTTGCCTGCCTTGCATGGGCCACAAGGAGCGTGTAGATCGCTCGGTTGATGTGAGTATTTGCTTGGAAGGTCGCGAAGTCCCGCGGCTGCTAATCGGATTACGGGTTCGGGGTTTCATATGGACAGCATTAAAGTCGTCGGCGGTGCGGAGCTGAATGGAGTTATCCCGATTTCCGGGGCCAAGAATGCAACATTGCCGCTGATGATCGCGTCGCTTCTGACAGACGAAACGCTGACGTTGTCCAATGTACCGCGCTTGCGCGATGTCGCCCAGTTGATGCAGATCCTTTCCAACCATGGCGTCGATTATTCGGTGAATGGCAAGAGAAATGGTCAGGACGAACTCGCCGGCCAGACCCTTAATCTGACGGCCCGAGAAATTGTCGATACCACGGCGCCTTACGAGCTTGTCTCCAAGATGCGCGCAAGCTTCTGGGTCATCGGACCGCTCGTGGCGCGGATGCGCGAGGCGCGGGTTTCCCTGCCGGGTGGGTGCGCCATTGGCACGCGCCCGGTCGATTTTTTCATCGATGGACTGGCGGCGCTCGGCGCGGATATTGAAATCGAAGGCGGTTATGTTGTCGTCAAGGCTCCAGGCGGCCTGAAAGGCGCTCGGGTCGAGTTCCCGAAAGTCTCCGTTGGTGCCACCCACACGGTCATGATGGCGGCGACCCTCGCGGACGGCGAAACCGAACTGGTCAACTCGGCGCGTGAGCCCGAAGTTGTCGATCTGGCAAAATGCCTGAAAGCCATGGGCGCGAAGATCGAGGGCGAAGGCACATCGACGATCCGTATCCAGGGCGTGCCACGTCTGCACGGCGCCCATCATGCGGTGGTTCCGGACCGGATTGAAACCGGGACATATGCCATGGCGGTCGCCATGACCGGCGGTGACGTGCTTTTGCAGGGCGCACGTGCCGATCTTCTGGAAACAGCGCTTGAAACCTTGCGTCAGAGCGGATCTGAGATCACTCAGACTGCGGACGGCATCAAGGTCTACCGAAATGGCAACGGCATTCAGCCTGTGGACGTGACAACGGAACCGTTCCCCGGTTTTCCGACGGACCTTCAGGCGCAATTCATGGCACTGATGACTATGGCCGGCGGCTCCAGCCGGATCACCGAGACCATTTTTGAAAATCGTTTCATGCATGTGCAGGAGCTGGCTCGTCTCGGTGCACAGATCCATGTGGATGGCCGCACGGCAACCGTTGACGGGGTAGGGACCTTGCGCGGTGCACCGGTAATGGCGACCGATCTCCGGGCATCCGTGTCGCTGGTTATTGCGGGACTGGCAGCCGAAGGCGAGACCACGGTCAACCGGGTCTATCACCTTGATCGCGGATTTGAGCGGCTCGAAGACAAGCTGACCCGTTGCGGCGCACAGATCGAACGCATCTCGGGTTAGGCAGCAGACAAGCGGTTGGGCCGAATTACGGCAACCGCTAATTCGGCAAGTGACGTTCTATGACCCGGCCGCGTGTTGTGAAGGACGGGCCCGGACCTCCGCTGCCGCTGGTCATGATGGTTTCCGCGATTGGGCTCAAAGCGGGATTTGACGCTTTCCACTCGACAAGAAAATTTGAACCGACACCACCGGTCGTATCGTTGATGGGGATCAGCACGGTTTTCGATTGCAGGGGGGTGAGGTCGACAGGTCCTTCCAGAATGGCCCGCAGCAGCTTGCCGTCTTCATCGTGATAATCAACCCGCGTGAGCGTGATTGTCGTCTTCGGATCGACATTGTGAACTGCCAGCGTCGCGGCGAGCAGATCCGACCGGTTCGGGTAAGAAAATATCCTCGAATAGGCCGGTACATAAATGGTCTCTCCGATGACCCTTTCGGTATAGTCCTGCGAAACGGCAGGAGCTGTTGCCAATCCGGTCAATAGTATTGCAATTAAGACGAGTTGCTTGCGCATGGATTGTCCTGATGTTTGCAATTGAATTCGCCACGTTTTCGAAACCTTCGCAAAATGCGTGGAGTGATTGCAAGCAGAACCGGCAGAAGGTTGAACCCGAGCGCAGACTGGCCAACTGTGAAACTTCGCGGAGGCAGTGCAAAAGGAAGGTTTGGATGGGTGCGCAGACAATTCGATTTCTGATCCAGATTGCCTTTGCGCTCGCCGGCATGCTGGCAGTGGTCTATCTGCCTGAACCTTATGGACCTTCACTCGGGCTGTTTCTTTTGGTTTTCGGGCTATGGCTGGGGCGCCGGGTGTTCAAACGTGTGGCGAGCCTTGATGAAGTGAAACAGGATTTGCGCGAGCGCGTAGACGACGGACCGTAATGCCGTTTTTTCAAACCGCTCCCGGGTTCTGAATGTGGTCGCGGCGAGAAACTGAGCGTGTATTTGGACGATCTTCAGAGAGATAGATGGTCTTAACGCGGTGATAGATGCGCTTTGACTGCATTCGACGTTGCCAAATGCCGCGTTCCGTTTTAGGTCATCAGCCTTGGGAGACGGGTAGACCCGACTTATATGCAGTCTGCCGAACAACGACTAACCGGACCAGAATTCGACCATTATGGATCAGCTGAAACTTGCCGCCCTTGACCAGGAAGACCTGCAGGTTCTTTCCGCCCACCTGCAGGATGCCGTTTTGACGGTTGCGGATATCCGCTTTCTGCCCAAAGAGAAAAAGGCGGTTTTTGTCATGAACCGTTTTGTCTGGGACAAGGAAGCCGACAAACGCAGCAAAGAGCATGAACGCCGCCGGTCTGCGCTTGCCTTTGCCGGAGTAACCGGAATGAAGGCGCAGAACATTCGCCAGGATGCGAAAGGGGTCGTCCTGGAACTGCTCGCCGTGACATTTGAGCCGGGTGAAGATCCCGCCGGCCGGATCGAGTTGGCTTTTGCCGGTGGCGCCAGCCTTGCGCTGGATGTGGAATGCATCGAGGCACAACTCTCCGATCTTGGAGCCGCCTGGTCGACACCGAACCTGCCGCAACACGATCTAAGCTAAGCGCGAATTTTGAACGAAATGACGGTGCTCGGCACCGGAACCGATGGAGAGTTGCGTGGTTTTACGTCTGACTGACTCGGACACGGATTTTGAAGACAGTTTTCGGGACCTTTTGGCCAGCAAGCGGGAAGCGTCTGAAGATGTGGATCATACCGTCCGGGACATCCTTCACAAGGTTCAGGTCGAAGGCGACAAGGCGGTTCTTGAGTACACGGCGAAATTCGACCGGGTCGATGCCGAGAGCATGGACGAACTGAAGGTTTCGCCGGAAGAAATTGAAACCGCGATAAAAGGAATTCCGGCCGAAACTCTCGATGCGCTGCAATTGGCGCATGACCGTATTCTTTCTCATCATGCCCGGCAGATGCCGAAGGACGACCGCTATACCGATCCGCTGGGTGTTGAACTTGGTTCACTTTGGACCGCGATTGAGGCTGTCGGCGTCTACGTTCCCGGCGGCCTTGCCAATTATCCAAGTTCTGTATTGATGAATGTGATTCCGGCCAAGGTTGCCGGCGTTGAGCGTATTGTCATGGTGGTGCCAAGCCCCAATGGCGTTCTGAACCCCTTGGTTCTTGCTGCCGCAAAAGTGGCGGGTGTCAGCGAGATTTACAGGATCGGTGGCGCGCAGGCGGTTGCCGCACTGGCCTACGGCACCGAAACAATTGCTCCGGTCGCCAAGATTGTCGGTCCGGGCAATGCCTATGTGGCCGCCGCCAAGCGCCGGGTGTTCGGCACGGTCGGCATCGACATGATCGCGGGACCGTCTGAAGTTCTGATTGTTGCAGATAGCGGAAACAATCCGGATTGGATTGCGGCAGATCTGCTGGCTCAGGCCGAACACGATACGGCGGCACAGTCGATCCTGATCACGGACAGCGCGGATCTTGCCGATCAGGTGGAGCGTGCGGTTGAAGCCCAGCTCAAGACCTTGCCCCGGGAGGAAGTGGCGCGGGCCAGTTGGCAGGATTTCGGCGCAATTGTTCTGGTCGACGATCTGGATGCTGCTATGCCGTTGGCAAACCGAATTGCGCCCGAACACCTGGAACTGGCGGTCGTCGATCCGGAAATGCTGTTAAAAAAAGTCCGCAATGCCGGGGCTGTGTTTCTCGGGCATTACACACCCGAGGCAATCGGCGACTACGTTGGCGGGTCGAACCATGTGCTGCCGACCGCTCGCTCAGCCCGGTTCTCGTCAGGACTTTCCGTTCTGGAATTTGTCAAACGAACGTCGATTTTGAAATGTAATGCGGAAAATTTGCGGGCGCTCGGTCCGGCCGCTATCACTCTAGGTGAATCAGAGGGGTTGTCGGCTCACGCGCGCTCTGTTTCCATCAGGCTGAATATGTAACGGTCACGAAGAGGCTTCGACGGCATGAGCGACCCGCAACCAGATACCGATCCGCAGGCAACCGGTGGCAGGCTGGTCGATGTTGTATTGGATGAAGACTCGATTGCGCGCTCGACACCTGAAGTGGAGCACGACCGTGCGGTCGCAATTTACGACCTGATTGAGGAAAACAGTTTCCAGCCGGTCGGTCATCCAGTCGCCAAGTTCGTTTTGAACCTCGCGGTTGTCGAAAAGAAACTGGTTCTTCGGATCAAGGCGGAGGATGAAACGGATGTCGTCACCCATGTCCTGTCACTTTCGCCGCTCAGAAAAATCGTCAAGGACTATGACCTGATCTGCGAAAGCTATTACGAGGCGATCAGGCATGCGACGCCAAGCCAGATCGAGGCAATCGATATGGGCCGTCGTGGTGTGCATAATGAAGGATCGGCCATCCTGATGGAGCGCTTGGAGGGCAAAATCAACGTGGATATGCAGACAGCAAGGCGACTGTTCACGCTCGTCTATGCCTTGCACTGGAAGGGCTGAGTGGAATGACCGGGCCGGGCCTTCGTCCGACTGCGGTTCTTTTTGCCTGCGGAATGAATTCCGTACGCTCGCCCATGGCTGAAGCTTTGACAGAAAAACTGTTTCCCAACCAGATTTATGTTCGTTCCGCCGGTGTCCGGTCCGGCAAGATCGATCCCTTTGTCGACGCCGTTATGGCCGAAATCGGCGTGGACATGAGCAAGCACAATCCAAAAACCTTTGAAGATCTTGAAGAATCCGGCTTTGATCTGGTGATTACGCTGGCTCCGGAGGCGCACCACAAGGCGCTGGATATGACACGCACGGATGCAGTGGACGTCGAATATTGGCCAACTCTTGACCCGACCCTTGCGACCGGGAGCCGTGAGCAAATTCTGAACGAGTACCGTGCGGTCAGGGATCAACTGATGATGCGTATCAAGAAACGACTTGATTGGACACCTGCAGCCAGTCTTTGAGTAAGCGGTGGTAAGAGATTATCAAATGCCAGAACTCAGCTATCCGTTTGAAACCGAAAGATTGTTGCTGCGTCCGATCGAGGAAACCGATGCGCCTGCGATTCACGCTTATCAATCACGGCCGGAAGTGGCGGAATACCAGTTTTGGGATCCGAGAGGTCTCGCAACTGTCCGTGAAAAGACTTTGGAATGGCAAGGAATGCGCCAGGTCACGGGAGAGGGGGAATTGGCGCTTGCCGTGACCTTGAAAACGACTGGAGAACTGATCGGAGACGTCTTCTTCAAGATAACGGATGCATTGGCCCGGCAAGGCACGGTCGGCTATACCTTGAACCCGGACTTTCAGTGCAAGGGCTATGCAACCGAAGCGGCGCGTGCGCTGCTCAACTTGGGCTTCGGCCAGTTCGGTCTGCACAGGGTGTTTGCAAGATGCGATGCGCGCAATGTTCCCTCCTGGCGTCTGATGGAACGGCTCGGCATGCGCCGTGAGGCGCATTTCAAGGAGCATGCGCTGTTCAAAGGTGGCTGGGATGAGGAGTTCTACTACGCAATTTTACAGCGCGAATGGTGCCCGAAGACGGCTGGTTCTCCCGGTTCAAGGCAGTGAACTGGATTTCTTTCCGAAATTTAAGGCGTCTGCGACAGTTTTCTTTGATTTGCAGTGGAAAGAAAGGTTCACATTCCAACCCTAATCCGTTAGTTTCCCCGGCACCCGCGGGCTAGGCTCGCTTCATTCAGGATATCAAATGGCCAAAGAAGAAGCTCTGGAGTTTCCGGGCGTCGTAACAGAACTGTTGCCGAATGCGACGTTTCGCGTAAAACTTGAAAACGATCACGAAATCATCGCCCACACTGCCGGGCGTATGCGCAAGAACCGGATCCGCGTTTTGGCGGGCGACAAGGTTCTTGTTGAGATGACCCCATACGATCTCACCAAGGGGCGGATCACCTACCGCTTCAAGTAAGCGGTTTCTAGGTGTCTACGCTGCAAGGCCTGCGCTTTCATGACGAATGAACCTCAGTTGATTCTGGCTTCCGCTTCGCCGCGCCGCCTTGCGCTGCTGCAGCAGATCGGGCTGGAGCCAGATCACCTTATGCCCGCCGATATCGATGAGTCTGCGAAGAAGCACGAGACACCGCGGGGCCTTGCGCTTCGTCTTGCCCGCGCAAAGGCGGAGGCCGTCCGGCAGGCTGCCGATGCGTCGGAAGACTTGAGGGACGGTATTGTGCTGGCTGCCGATACCGTTGTCGCGGTCGGCCGCCGTGCGCTGCCGAAAGCAGAACTCACCGATCAGGCATTGATGTGCCTTTCGCTTCTGTCCGGACGTGGGCATCGCGTTTTTACGGGCGTGGCCGTTGCCGAACCAAACGGCAAGATACGATCAAAGCTTGTGGAGACCCGTGTCAGGTTCAAGCGTCTGTCGCGAAAGGATATGGACGATTATATCGCTTCCGGCGAATGGCGCGGCAAGGCCGGCGGGTATGCTATACAAGGATTGGCCGGCAGCTTTGTCGTCAAACTGGTTGGATCCTATCCGGCAGTTGTCGGATTGCCTCTGGTGGAAACGGCCAATCTGCTGATGGCCGCCGGGTATCCGGTCCATCAGGGTTGGGCGACCGCGGCTGCTTAGTCGTTTGTCCGATAACAATATTGGCTGTTAAAGGGCAAGCTGTGGCAAAGCATGAATCGAGGGAGGTCCGTGGTGACTGACCGTCAAAACGTAAAACCGCTGCGGCCTATGCGACCCTGTCCGATATGCAACAAATTGTCGACGCAGGAGGATTATCCCTTCTGCTCGGACCGCTGTGCGAAAATCGACCTCAATCGTTGGTTTTCGGAAGGCTACACCATTCCTGTTGTCGAAACAGACGACATTGATGAGAGCAATTTACCCGACGAATGATCGGGTTGGTGTGGCCTGTTTCTTCGGACAAAACACCCAAAAGTATAGAAAAAACCCTGAAACCGGCGTGAATGCGCCGGTGCAGGCGCGTGCCTTCAAAACGCCTTCCTGCAGGAAGGACATGACGCGACGGTATTGAGTGCAAAAATATTTACCCAGCAAAATTTTTTTCAAAAACCGGCCCTGCAACTCTTGCGACTGTCACAAAACTGCACCAAGATCTGCCTATACCGGCGATCCCGGTTCCACGAAATCCGGTTGTGTCCGGATCGGCTGATACTTTGTGTTGGTATGTGGGGCAGGGGTTAAAACACGTCGGGGAGTCCGGGGGCACGTGTTTTGACCTCGGTCTGACAATAACAACCTATCCGAAGGGCGAGGCTCCGATGAAGAAACATTTTCTGAGCGCAGCGGTGCTTTCAATGAGCACGGCGCTGTCGACTGCAGCATATGCAGATTATTCGCTGACAATTTTGCACACAAACGACTTCCACAGCCGCATTGAGCCGATCAACAAATATGATTCTACCTGTAAGGCGGAAGACAACGCAGAAGGTAAATGTTTCGGTGGTACAGCGCGTCTTGATACTGTGATCAAAGATCGCCGTGCTGCCAGCAACAACTCCATTCTGGTCGACGGCGGTGACCAGTTCCAAGGCACGTTGTTTTACACCTACTACAAAGGCAAGGCTGCGGCCGAGTTCATGAACAAGCTCGGTTATGATGCAATGACCGTGGGCAACCATGAGTTTGACGACGGCCCGGAAGTCCTTCGTGGGTTCATGGATGCGGTTGATTTTCCGGTACTTATGTCCAATGCGGACGTGTCCAAGGAACCGCAACTTGCGGACGTTCTGAAGCCGTCCATTGTGATCGAGCGTGGTGGGGAGAAGATCGGTCTGATCGGTTTGACACCGGAAGATACGGACGAACTGGCTAGCCCGGGACCGAATGTTACCTTTTCCGATCCGGTGGAAGCGGTGACCAAAGAGGCGCAGAAGCTTGCTGCGGAGGGGGTCAACAAGATCGTTGTCCTGAGCCATTCCGGTTACGCAGTCGACAAGGAAGTCGCCGCCAAAGCGCCCGGCATTGACGTCATCGTTGGCGGACACTCGAATACCTATCTCTCCAACACGTCTGACAAGGCCGAAGGGCCTTATCCGACCATGGTTGACGGCCCTGACGGCACGCCGACGGCGGTGATTCAGGCTTATGCATATGGCAAGTTTCTTGGCGAGCTGAACGTCACCTTTGACGACAATGGCGTGATCACCGAAGCCACAGGCGAACCAATTATCGTGGACGGCCAGATCGTTGAAAACGAGGAACTGGTCTCCCGCATCAAGGAACTGGCTGAACCGCTCGATGAAATCCGTCAGGAAGTTGTCGCGCAGGCGAATGCACCGATCGGAGCCGACCGTGAGGTTTGCCGGGCTCAGGTCTGCGAAATGGGTGTGCTCGTAGCAGATGCGATGCTCGACCGCGTGAAAGCTCAGGGTGTACAGATCGCTATCCAGAATGGTGGTGGTTTACGCGCATCAATTGACGCCGGTGAAATCACCAAGGGCGAAGTTCTGACGGTCCTGCCGTTTCAGAACACGCTGTCGACATTTGAGTTGAAAGGCGCAGATGTGGTTGCCGCACTGGAAAACGGTGTCAGCCAGGTGGAAGAAGGAAAGGGCCGGTTCCCGCAAGTGGCTGGATTGAAGTATAGCTTCGACAAATCCAAGCCGGCAGGCGAACGCGTTTCTGACGTGATGGTGCAAGATGGCGATAGCTTTGCACCAATCGATCCGGAAAAGGTCTATGGTGTGGTCTCCAACAACTACATGCGCGGTGGTGGTGACGGCTACGACATTTTCGAAACCAACGGCATGAATGCCTATGATTTCGGTCCCGATCTTGCCGATGTCGTGTCGGAATATCTTGCTGCTCAAAACGGCTATACAGCCTACACAGACGATCGCATCTCGGTGAAGTAACGACCGTCGATCCGTGGGTCAGTTTGAAGAAGCGGGGGGGCGTGGGGGGGG
>NZ_JAILWL010000093.1 GCF_025698965.1 Roseibium sp. | reverse complement strand
TGACGACGCTGCGCACCGCGTCCCACAGAACGCGCGGATCGGCGCGTTCGCCGGCTAGGAACAGCGATCGGTAGAATGACAGATCATATTCCTTGATCAGTTCGCCATTGGGATCTTCCTTGCGAATCGCCCTGAAGGCTGTCGGCGCCGTGAACAACGAGACGACCTTATGGTCCGAGATCACACGCCAGAACACCCCGGCATCCGGCGTCCCCACCGGCTTGCCTTCGAACACGATGGTCGTGCAGCCATGAAGAAGCGGTGCGTAGCAGATGTAGGAATGACCCACGACCCAGCCGACGTCGGACGCTGCCCAGAAAACCTCGCCCGGCTGAACGTCGTAAAGGTTCGACATTGTCCATTTGAGCGCAACCATGTGGCCACCATTGTCGCGCACCACGCCTTTGGGCTGCCCGGTCGTCCCTGAGGTGTAAAGAATGTAGAGCGGATCGGTTGCCTTGACGGCAACAGGGGGAACCTTGCGACCCTCGGCAACTTCTTCATCGATGAGAGCACCAAGATCAAAGTCCCGGCCTTCGATCAAGTCCGCTTTCTGCTCTTCGCGCTGGAACACAAGACACGTTTCCGGCTTTCGCGTCGCCAGGCTGATGGCCTCGTCGATCAGGGGTTTGTAGGCGATCACCCGCCCCGGTTCGATGCCGCAGGAAGCCGCGATAATCGCTTTGGGAGACGCATCGTCAATGCGCGTCGCCAGTTCGTTCGCGGCAAAGCCGCCAAAGACCACTGAATGAATAACGCCAAGACGCGCGCAGGCCAGCATCGCCATGACGGCTTGTGGAATCATCGGCATGTAGATGATCGCACGATCACCTTTCTCCAGACCTCTGTCCTGAAGAACTCCAGCAAAAGCTTCGACTTGTTCCAGCAACTCGGCGTAAGTGTAAGTGGCCGTCTTTCCGGTGATCGGGCTGTCGTAGATCAGCGCCGGCTGACCCGGGCGCCCGCGTTCAACATGCCTGTCGAGACAATTGTACGAAGTGTTGCACTTCCAGTCGGGAAACCAGCGCCCGTATTGTCCCTGATCCGGATCGAAAACCTTGTCGGAGGTCGAGATCCAGTCGATTTCTGAAGCAGCTGCCTTCCAGAAACTCTGCGGATCGTCCTTCCAGCCCTGATAGACCTCGTGATAGCGGCTTGCCATGAAATGTCCTCCCAAACAGCCTGTCCGGCATTTGCGGGATAGAGTGCTGTAAGGGAAGGAGATATTGCAAGCCTTGCGTCGTTATCAATTAGGCGGTCGGGACTTTACGTAAACACTCTGGCGTGCTTGTTTCGCACTCCCATTCTCTATATCTACCTGAAATTTCCGGCCTATGGTCCTCATTACAGATCCCTGGTTTTATGCTGCGGCGATACCTGCCGTAATACTTGTCGGCCTTTCGAAGGGAGGTTTCGGCGGCACGATGGGCATGCTTTGTGTGCCGATCCTGACGCTGGCCATCTCACCTGTTCAGGCAGCCGGGATCATGTTGCCGATCCTTGTGGTGATGGATGCTGTCGCGCTGTTCGCCTATAAGGGTCGCGCAAACTGGCAGTGCCTCTCGATCCTGCTGCCGGCCGCAATCCTGGGTATTTCGGTCGGCTGGGCAACCGCGGCCTATGTCAATGATGACTTCGTGCGCCTGATGGTGGGTCTGATATCGCTTGCCTTCGTCGCGGACTACGTTTTCAAGGGTCGAAAACAGCAAACTGCGGCAAAACACAATCCTGCCAAGGGAATGTTCTGGGGCAGCATTGCCGGCTTCACCAGTTTCATCAGCCACACGGGTGGACCACCCTATCAGATGTACACTGTCCCCCTGCGCATGCCGCAGGCACTTTATGCCGGAACCGGTGTCATCTTTTTTGCGACGGGAAACGCAATCAAGCTCGTTCCGTATTTCTTTCTCGGCCAATTTGACGCCACAAATCTGACCGCCTCTTTCACGATGATCCCCCTTGCTTTGATCGCAACCCTCGTGGGTGTTCGTCTGGTGCGGATTGTCAAGGCGGACACGTTCTACGCGATCATCTATCTGTTTATGGCCGTGATCGGCGTCAAGCTGACTTTCGACGGAATTTCAAGCCTTTTGGCATGATTTTCCGCCCGCTGCCCGTCAGCAAAACAGTGCATTGCATGAAAGCCGGTTTTCCGGTTTTGATACGCACAACCGTTTTATCTTGGGAGGACAATCATGGACGCCGATCTCAGTCCGTTCACAGAAGGGCTTGGCAAGAACAACGCCAATTTTGCAGCGCTCAGCCCGCTCAGCTTTCTGGCACGCGCAGCTGACGTCTTTCCCGATACAATCGCGATCGTTCACGGGAACCAGACAACCGATTACCGCACTTTTTACAGGCGCAGCAGACAGTTGGCCTCTGCCCTGACCAATCTGGGCATCGGCAAGAACGACACCGTCAGCGTGATGCTGTCAAATGTGCCGCCCATGCTTGAAGCCCATTATGGTGCACCGATGGCAAAGGCGGTGCTCCATTCCATGAACACGCGTCTGGACGCGGCAATTATCGCCTTTCAGCTCGACCACGCGAATTGCAAGGTCCTGATAACGGACCGGGAATACGCTCCGGTCATCAAGGAAGCGCTGACACTTGCCTCTGTCAAACCGATCGTGATCGACTATTCGGATCCCGAGTTTCCGCAGGACGGAGAACGGTTGGGGTCCATCGACTACGAAGAATTTGTTCAGTCAGGCGATCCGGATTTTCCCTGGACACTTCCCGACGACGAGTGGGATGCCATCACGCTCAATTACACGTCCGGCACAACCGGCAATCCGAAGGGCGTTGTCTATCATCACCGTGGCGCTTACCTGCTCGCGCAAGCCAACGTGATCACCGCATCAATGGCAAAACATCCGGTTTATCTCTGGACCCTGCCGATGTTTCACTGCAATGGCTGGTGTTTTCCCTGGTCGCTGTCCGTCGTTGCCGGAACCCATGTCTGCCTGCGTTGGGTACGACCCAAAACCATGTGGGACCTTATCGCCGATCAGAAAGTCACCCATTTGTGCGGTGCGCCGATCATCATGTCGACGCTTCTCAATGCCAGTGATGAGGAGAAGCGTGAGCTGGACCACGAAGTCGAGTTCTATACCGCAGCAGCGCCTCCACCCGAAAGCGTACTGGCGGCAATGAAGACAGCAGGTTTTAACGTAACCCACCTCTATGGCCTGACCGAAGTGTACGGGCCGGCGGTTGTCAATGACTGGAAAACAGAGTGGGACGGGCTGCCTCTTGATCAGCAGGCGCACAAAAAGGCCAGGCAGGGTGTGCGCTATGTTGCGCTTGAGGACCTGACGGTTCTCAATCCGGAAACACTGGAGCCGGTGCCGGCCGACGGCGAAACGCTTGGCGAAGTCATGTTTCGCGGCAACGTGGTTATGAAAGGCTATCTGAAGAACCGGGAGGCCACGGAAAAGGCATTTGCAGGTGGCTGGTTCCATTCAGGAGATCTGGGTGTCATGCATCCGGACGGATACATCCAGCTCAAGGACAGGTCGAAGGACATTATCATTTCAGGCGGCGAAAACATCTCTTCAATCGAGGTCGAAGATGTTCTCTACAAGCATCCTGACGTCCAGGCGGTCGCCGTGGTGGCGCGCCCTGATGAAAAGTGGGGCGAAACGCCCTGTGCATTCGTCGAATTGAAGCCCGGATCGACGGTGACGGATGTCGAACTGATCGCTTTCAGCCGCGAGCATCTTGCCGGCTTCAAATCCCCCAGGACCGTCGTCTTCTGCGATTTGCCCAAGACTTCCACCGGCAAGATTCAGAAATTCGCCCTGCGTGAACAGGCAAAGTCGCTCTGAGCAACACACAAAGGCAAGACACATAAATAAAAAACGCCGCGGTGAAGCGCGGCGTTCTTTATTTCACGGGGTAAGATGCGTCAATGGAGGGTCACATCCTGCCGTATTCGCTCAATCTCGTCCTTGATCTTGAGCTTTTGTCGTTTCATGTCAGCCAATTCCAGCGAGTCTGTACTCGGGTGCAACAGAGCGTCCTCAATCTTGCGTTCCATTTCCGCGTGACGGCGCTCGAGTTCGGCGAGATGCGACTGCATTGACATGGATAAAACCTCCTGTCTGTTGGCTTAACGCAAGCACACTGCCACATAAATTCCGGACTTGTCGAATGCAGATTCTGCATATCTCATCCGTTTCGCCATCGAATTATGCATTCAAGCAACTATCCTTAGAAAACCCTGAAAAAGTCCTGTCAAATAAGCGGTTCAAAACTCATGAAAAATTCCGATAGAAGCTTTGCCGGCTGATTTTTATCAATGCAAAACGATTTTTTTTCAAAATCTGCTACAAAACAGTCGGGTTTCACGCCGTGTCTTAATTTTCGTCAAAAGGCATGCCAAGATGTTACCTTGCCCGGGGGCAACAAAATGGACTAGGACTTATGTCCTGTTTTTGGGGGACATAGATGGCGGAAATGGAAATAGATGCACTGCGAATGGAGCTTGCCCAGCTTCGTCAGGAACACCGGGATCTTGACGTGGCAGTGGAGGCGCTGGCGACAACATCAAACCATGACGTCCTGCAGTTACAGCGGCTGAAAAAGAAAAAGCTAATGATCAAGGACAGGATCTCGGTTCTTGAAGATCAGCTGTTCCCGGACATTATCGCCTGATACACAGCCGCGTCCGCTGAGGCGCTCCCCGATCATTCTATCATCTTTTGGCCGATTTCCGGCAATTGCGCCTTGCGATGTGCGGCTTGCTGCATATACTCCGCGGCTCTTCTGAGCCAGCCGTAAAGTGGAGCATGAAATGGCACAAGCGGATGTTGCGATCATCATGGGCAGTCAATCGGACTGGCCGACTATGAAACATGCAGCCGACACGCTCGACCAGCTGGGGATCAGCTACGAAGCACGCATTGTCTCCGCGCACCGCACTCCGGATCGGATGTACGACTTTGCGAAAAACGCCAAGTCGGAAGGTTTCAAGCTCATTATCGCAGGGGCCGGTGGCGCCGCGCATCTTCCGGGTATGACCGCTTCATTGACACCGCTCCCCGTTTTCGGAGTTCCAGTGGAAAGCAGAGCACTTTCCGGCGAGGACAGCCTCCTTTCGATTGTTCAGATGCCCGGAGGCATTCCCGTCGGCACACTGGCAATCGGCAAGGCAGGCGCGACAAATGCAGCGCTGCTGGCAGCAGCGGTTCTCGCCCTGAGCGACTCGGCAATAGAGGCGGCCCTCGACAAGTACAGGGCGGACCACACGGCGTCCGTTGCCGAACACCCGACCAGCAACGCAGTCTAGAATTGCCGGCAACGACAGGACCAACGAGATGAGTGCAAAGACCCGGCTGACCCCAGGCGACACCATTGGCATTCTCGGCGGAGGGCAGCTGGGACGGATGCTCGCTCAATCCGCAGCCAGTCTGGGCCTCAAATCACATATCTACTGTCCCGACGCGAACAGCCCTGCCTTCGATGTCAGCGCTTCCTATACCGTTGCGCCTTACGAGGACACTGATGCACTGAACAGGTTTGCCAATTCCGTTTCCGTTGTCACGTACGAATTTGAAAACGTCCCCGGTGAGACGGCTGCGCACCTGAATGCGAAAATTCCCGTCAGGCCTGGCGTGAAAGCTCTGGAAGTGTCTCAGGACCGCTTGTTCGAAAAGCAGTTCCTTTCAAATGCGGGCGTCGCGATCGCCGGCTTTGCCGAGATCAATTCTCAGGACGACCTGGAAGCGGCTCTCAAGGGTTTCGGCGGTCAGGGTGTGTTGAAAACCCGCCGCTTCGGCTACGACGGCAAGGGTCAGCTGATGATCCGGAAAGCCGAGGACACGGCAAATGCGTTTGAAAAACTGGGGGCGGTTCCCGCCGTCCTGGAAGACCTTATTCCCTTTGAATGCGAGGTCTCCGTAATTGTCGCCAGGGATCTTGACGGCACTTGTGCCAGCTACGACATTGCGCGCAATCATCACGAAAATCACATACTGAAAACGTCCACGGTTCCCGCCGGTGTTTCTTCCCGGACAGCGGAAACGGCACGAACCATGGCCGAGCAGATCGTGTCCGGTCTGGACTATATAGGTGTGATGGGTGTCGAAATGTTCCTTGTGCGGGACGGCAATGGTGAAAGACTTCTGGTCAACGAAGTCGCTCCACGGGTGCACAATTCAGGTCACTGGACACAGGATGCATGCCTGACTTCCCAGTTTGATCAACATATCCGTGCCGTTGCCGGTTGGCCCCTCGGCGCAGCGTCACGCCACTCCGACGTGATCATGGAAAACCTGATCGGGTTTGACGCAGATGACTGGCAGTCAATCCTGAAGGATCCGGCTGCTCGCCTGCATCTTTATGGAAAATCGGAGACCCGCGAAGGTCGCAAGATGGGCCATGTGAACCGGATTACAGACAAGACCGCCTGACCGGTCCAAATGCCGCGCAAAAATGGATTTGCGCGGCGTTTTTAAGTTTATCCCCTCACCAGGCCGAGTTTTTCCCGCCTGGCGAACCGCACGTTGGCGAGCACCGCTACGCTGGCAAGCCCTCCTGCAAGCCCCACCCAGACGCCAACACCTCCCCAGCCCGCTGCAAAGCCGAGGCCAAGGGACAGGCTGATTCCGACAACCCAGTAGCCGAAAAGAGCGTAGAAAAGCGGAATGGTGGTATCACCGAGACCGCGCAAATTGTTGACGCCGATAATCTGCCCGCCATCCGCGAGTTGAAACAGAGCTGCCACCAACAGGAATGAAGCTCCGTAAGAGAGAACTTCGGCAGCTTCAGCATCGTTCAGGTCCAGGTACAGCCCAACCAGGGTTTCCGGGATGGTCCAGAAAAGAACCGCAAAGCAGCCCATGAAGATCATCGTCACCGCAAGGGAGGTCCAGCCTGCCCTCCCGACGCCTTCATGATCCCCGCGACCCGCCGCAAGGCTGACACGGGTCATCGCGGCCACGGACAGGCCAACCGGCACCATGAAGGTGATCGAGGCGATCTGCAGCGCGATGCCGTGACCCGCAAGAGGCAGGGTGCCGAGCCATCCGATCATGATGGCAGACGCGGTAAACAGCGACCCTTCCGCGACAATCGTCAGCCCGATGGGAGCCCCCAAACGCACGATCTGAAAGAAAACCGGCCAGTCCGACCGCCAGATTCGGCCAAGAATGTAGTATCGCCGCAATTTCGGGTGCTTCAGGGCATAAAAGAGCAGAAACAGGAATGTGCAGGTCGCGCTGAAAACCGAGGCAAGACCCGCCCCGACCAATTCGAGCCGCGGAAATCCAAACTCACCGAAGATCAGCAGATAGTCCAGAATTGCATTCACGACCGCCCCGGCGATGGTTGCCCAGAGGACCACCTGGGTTCGTTCCATGACAGTCAGAAATCCGCGCACCGCCATTATGAGAAGACCGGGCAACATGGTCCACTGCATGACACGCATGTAGATACCTGCCAATCGAGCCAGTTCCGGCTCCTGTCCCAACGTCAGCAGGATCGACTCGATGAAGAAAAGAACACACCAGACGGGCAAGCAGAACAGCACCGAAATCCAGAAGCCCATTCGAACCGCCCGGCGCAGATCCCTTGGGTTGCGCTGTCCGCGAGCACGTGCTGCAAGCGGGATCACCGCCTGAAGAACGCCCATTCCGAAGAACCACAAAAGCGTGAAGAAATTGAAGGCCAACACGGAGGCAGCAAGTTCCGTCGCGCCCAGACGGCCGATCATCAAAACATCCGTCGTGTTGATCGCCATCTGTGCCAGCTGCGCCCCGGCGAGCGGCAATCCGAGCGCGAGTGTCGGCAGGATATCGCTGCGCCAGAGTGTTTTGCCCTTCGCCGAATCGGGGGCCCCGGACGCGAACTGCGCCATTGTTTCCTCCAACAATGTGGGTTAGGACTTGCCTTCTTGACCGAGGCATGTGAACCAAGGTGAGAATTCCAGCTCTAATCCTGAATCCGGATTATGTCCACAATTCTCCATTCTTTTGCGGCAGTTGGAGTCAGAAAGGCGTTGCTTTCTTTGCGAATGACTGTGGACACGCGTGGTTTGCTCTGGTAATAAGCTCGCCAAAGTGGGCGACGCGTCAGCGGCGATCAGGTTTCTGTACACAAGTGAATGCATCGTACATTGAGTGCTTTTTGCGTTGGCTGCGTGTTTGCAGGGCGGTCACGTGAATCGTTGGCAAAGCCTCGCTTAAATCAAAGTCCAATTCTGGCTGCGGATCGGCCGCAGCTCATCGAAAACGGGAAAAAACGCGTGCAGGTTCTGGTTCGCGACAACAATGTCGATCAAGCGCTGAAGGCGCTTAAGAAAAAGATGCAACGCGAAGGCATCTTCCGTGAAATGAAACTTCGCGGTCACTTTGAAAAGCCGTCTGAAAAGAAGGCGCGTGAAAAGGCTGAAGCAATTCGCCGTGCACGCAAGCTGGCTCGCAAGCGGGCACAGCGTGAAGGCCTTCTCCCGGGCAAATCCGCTCGCCGCTAAGTCGGCTTGAGTGCGCCCGGCGATAAGAATCGCCAAATATAAGCAAAGTTGCCGTAAGGCCGGCCGAAGTTACGGTCGGCTTTTTGGTGTTTTGTTTCACAATAGTTGGGGCACAGGTCGGCTCGTACCTTAACAGCCACATTACCGCCCTATTGGAGGCAGATGAACGGCATGTCTAATCGCTTGACTGTAAGAGAGCATATGTGCCGCATGCGCAAGATTCTGCCCCACGCAACATTACTCAGCCTGGCAACACTCCTGGCTGCGTGTAATACCAGCGGCGGTGTCTACAACGACGTCCCGATCAACAGCTCTGCCGGTTCTTCGACGAATATTGCGTCATTGACAGCAGTTATTGATTCAAATCCGTCGGATGCAAGTGCTTACAGTACACGCGGCATCGCCTACGGGCAGGCGGGGAAACTCGACCAGGCGGTCGAGGACTTCAATCGCGCAATTCAACTGAACCCGCAATCTTACCAGACCTACGCCAACCGGGCTCTGGTCTACCGCCGTCAGGGCAAGAACGACCTGGCCGTCGCGGACTACACCCGCGCGATCAACATCAAACCTGACTATGACGTCGCCTATGTCGGCCGCGGAAACATCTATCGCCAGCAGGGCAACTACAGCGCAGCCCTGGCCGATTTCAATTCCGTGATTGCGCGCGACAGCAGCGACGCCAGGGCTTTTTACAATCGGGGACTGATCTACCAGGCCCAGAACCAGGACAGCCTGGCGATTGAAGACTTTGCAACGGCTATCGGTCTCAATCCCAAGGCGGCTGCACCATATATTGCTCGCGGCATTTCCTATCTCGCCGTGAACGACCCGGACGCGGCATTTTCCGATCTGTCCATGGCGGTCAATCTCGATCGGGAAAGCTCGATCGCCTGGGCGAACCGCGGCCTCGCACTTGAAATGCTCGGCAAACCCAAGGACGCCCGCCGCAACTACACACGTGCAATGTCGCTCGACAATTCGAACAAGATCGCTCGTGACGGACTGGGTCGGGTCGGCCAGGGTTGATCAGGCCTTGCCTGACTGCTGTTCAGATCTCACCTTGATCTGATCCAGGTCAACGCATCGACCGTCCTGCAATTTATCATGTGAACCATCCCGCACAGTTTCAACAGCTGGGAGGAAGGCATGAAGTCCATCCTGATTTTGGACGGTCATCCAGACACTGCAGACAGACACTTATGCCACGCGCTCGCAAACGCCTACCAGAAGGGCGCTGAAGCAGCGGGGCACCGGTCAACGCTCATTCGCATTGCGGATATCGAATTTCCCGTCCTGCGCATACCTTCAGACTTTCAGAACGTTCCGAGCCCGAATGCGCTCCAGCCGACACGGGACGCCCTGCTTGAGGCGGACCATCTTGTCCTGATCTATCCGCTCTGGCTAGGCACATTGCCCGCATACACCAAGGCGTTTCTGGAGCAACTCCTCCATTATGACACTGCTTTTGAGCGGTCGGAGACAGACAAGTGGCCCAAGGGCAAGATGCAAGGCAAATCGGCACGCATTGTCCTGACAACCGGCATGCCTGCCCTTGCTTATACGCTTTGGTACCGCGCCCACAGCTTGAAAAGCCTGAAACGGAACATCTTCGGGTTTGTCGGGTTCAAACCGGTCAGGTCAACTGTGTTCGGCATGGTCGAACATGCGCGACCCGGTCAGATCAGCCGCTGGCTGAGAAAGATGGAAGATCTGGGACGGAGGGCGTGTTGAAATTCAAATCACCGGCGACGGTCAAAAGGGGCATTCTGCCCGGAATGTAACACGCTCCCCCCCGTTGGGGTGATGCAGTTCGAGGCTTTCTGCATGAAGTGCCAGTCGGTGTGAGGCGTGCAGTGCCTCCCCCTCGGCGTAGAAGCGGTCCCCAAGGATCGGATGTCCAAGGGACAGCATGTGAACACGCAATTGATGGGAGCGGCCTGTGTGAGGAAAAAGCCGGACACGGGTCGAAAACGGCTTACGTTCCAGCACCTGCCAGCGGGTCAGCGCCGGTTTGCCGTGTTCGAAGCTGACCATCTGTTTCGGCCGGTTCGGCCAGTCACAAATGAGTGGTAGATCGATCTCACCGTCATCGTCGCGCGGATGTCCCCACACTTCGGCAAGATAGGTCTTTCGTGTCTTGCGTCTTTCGAATTGCAATCCCAGATGACGGTGGGCGTTCGCATTCATCGCCAGAACCATCACGCCGGACGTATCCATGTCCAGTCGATGAACAATCCGCGCACTGGCGTAAACTTCCTGCGCCCTGCGTTCCAGGCAGTCGGAATGCTCCGTAGCCTTGCCGGGAACGCTCAACAAGCCGCTTTGCTTGTCAACGACAAGCAGGTCATCGTCCAGATGCAGAACCGGCAGATAAGGTTCAACAGGTGGATTGTAGACAAAAGCCTCTGGTGCAGTCCGGTTCATGATGCCATTTCGATCGGGCCACGAGCGCCCAGTTTTAAAGCAAAAGGCGCGGACCGGGCCGCGCCTTTGAAGACCTTGTCAGTCGCCTCACTCTGGTGAATGGCGATCGAAATCCCGACCTAAACGGTCAGAATAGCCAATACACCGGTCAGCAAGAACACAAGCGCAGGCGGGATCCAGCCGGATGCACCCAGCGCAAGACCGATGGCGGAGCTTACCAGAGTGGCAATCAGCATCAGCCAACCGAATACGGTTGCTGCGGTTCCACCAAATCCGAACAGGATCAGACACAGGACAACGTTCAGGACAGCCACGGTCCCAACTTTCGAGAAGTTGATGAACCCCTCGTAGGTCCGCTCATGCGAGTCATAGTCCATTGCGGGCGCGTTTTTGTCAGACATAAAGTCCCCCAGGAAGATTCATAAGTCGGCTGCCTTCATACAATAAAGTTTTCCGGTTCGGCAATCGTCGGAATCGCAGAATCAGGCCCAGCAGGCGCGACTCTTTGGCGATTTAAGCAACAGCGCTTGCAAATGAGACACAATTTTCCGTCAGGGACACCGAATTCAGGCAGCGTGCGAGGCACCACCAAGGCCTGCGGCCGCAAGAACCTTGTCCTGCCGTTTGCGAACCCTGGCTGCCTCAAAACCTTCGATCTGCTCATTGAACAGCTGATAGAAGTTAAGTTCCGCACGCAAATGCAGGAACACCCCGCCAAGGCCGATTGCAGCCCGGTCCATAAAGACAAATTCCTGCGGCACGGTAACCGGCCCCAATTCTTTCAACGCCGAGTGCACGCGAAACGCTTCCTTGCGACCGTATTCTGCTGCCGATACGCCATCGGCGATCGATCGAACCCGGTCGCTGAGCAAAGGCCCATATATGAATCTCGCCCAGATATTGAGAACTTCGATGATTTCCTTTTTCAGGTCTTTAAATCCCCAGCATTCGTAGGCCGAGACAACGCGGTCATTGTCGCCCTCCAACAGGCCGCGGTAAAGTTCAACGACACCTTCGACAAAGGACTGCGGAAAGATCCGGATGCAACCGTAGTCCAGGAGGTTTATTCCTGCGGGCGTCCCTTCCTGCTCAAAAACGGTATAGTTGCCGAGATGCGGGTCTCCGTGAATAACGCCGTAGTGGCTGAAAGGATGCCACCAGGCGTGAAACATGGTTTTTGCCAGCAAGTTGCGCTCTTCCTGACTGTGCTCCCTGAATTCCAGCAACGGTTTTCCGGTGAGCCAACCCATTGTCAGTAATCTTCCGGTCGACAGATCCGTCACGACCTCGGGAACCCGAATGCGGTCGGTATCGGCCAATATGTCCTGATACATCGCGATATGTGCGGCTTCGCGGGCATAGTCGAGCTCTTCACGTACCCTCGCGCTGATTTCCTTGGCAATCTCTCGCGTATCAATGGCGGGGCTCATGCGCCGGTGCAAGGAAAACAACATCTGAAGCTGTTTCAGATCCGCTTCAACCGCCGATGCCATGTCCGGGTATTGAAGTTTGCAGGCCAGAACCCTGCCGTCATGCGCTGTCGCGCGATGCACCTGACCGAGCGAGGCCGCCGCCGCCGGCTCCCTGCCGAATTCGTCGAAACGGTTTTGCCAGTCGGCTCCAAGCTCCGCCCGCATCCGCCGCTTGACGAATGCCCACCCCATCGGCGGCGCACTTGCCTGCAACTTTGCCAGCTCGGTCGTGTATTCAGGCGGCAACGCATCCGGGATCGTCGACAGAAGTTGCGCGACTTTCATCAATGGCCCCTTGAGGCCGCCAAGCGCCGCTGCAAGCTCGGCCGCGTTCTTGGCGTTGTCGAGCTCCATCCCGAAAAGCCGCGCACCGGCAACCTTGGCGGCAATACCACCCATATTGGTGCCGACCTTGGCATAGCGGCCCATTCTGGCGCTCAACCTGTTGCTTTCCCGGTCCCTGGATTGCGGCATGCGGTGTTGGCTCCCTATGACGGCAGTCCTGCTTCCACATTCGAAGCCTGCCTCCACGCTCTAAATATGAACTACGCCAACAATATCCAGTTGAACCAATCGGTAAAACGTCGCATTGCCGGGTACTTTTGTGAAATACAGAAGCGCTTGCCTCGATTTCAAGCTTACCGAAGATCCCGAAGACCAAACCTGGCGGCTCCGAATTCTACCGGCTCTCAAATCTCTTTAGAGCGCTGACGAGAGCTTCTCGCGTTTCGGCAAGCCCCTTGTAGGCAAGCTGATCCCTTCTCAGCGACAGGAGCTGCGTCTTAAGTCCCTCAGCGAGCCTCGACCTGTCTTCACTGTGTTCCAGAGCCGCCAGCGGATCATGATGGATCTTGATCGTGAACAGAATATCGCCCGTTTGTGGCAATCGGCGCAGCGTCTGCCGTTCGACCCGCAAATACAACCGCGCAAGTGCACTTTCCGGGGTCTCAAACCGCATGTTCTTGGGGTAGGGATGATGCAGATCACCATCCGGGTGAAAGGACCAGTTGAACCGGCAGAGCAGCTGATCGGGTTTCAAATTCTCAAACAGCCGGGCAACCATCTGTCCCATCCGACCGCCATTGAACCCGGGAACGGTTTCATGAATCCCGGCCATGGACCGCCCGAACTTCTCCGAAAGTGACCACGAGGATGGAAAGCACAGCGAAGCGGCCACCAACCGGTATCCATCCGGACCATGACGCATCAGGACAAGATCTTCCTGCACAATTCTTGAGACCGCCAAAAGTGCGGGCAAATTCTCTAACGAAACCTGGCGAGTACCGATAACCACCTGGTCGGAGCCGGTGACAAACTGATGCGTGTTTCCATGAAACCGCACCAGATTTCCTACGATCAGATCCCTGACTTCTTCTTGAGCGGCAGCTGTGTCGTCCTCGTTCCGGAAAACGCTTTCCCGATCCAGAGCAATCAGACGCTCCTTCTCAGACAAATGACCGTCCAGGAAGAAATCGGGCTCAAGCCAACTTCCTTCCTCAATCGGCTTCAAGCCAACCGCGAATGGCAGACTGGAACCGTCATAGGGCGTGTGCCGAAAGAAACTCATATCCGACTGACCGAAATTCTCTCACTGAAAACTCTGAAGAATACGACCTGTTCCACATCCGCGAGCAGTTGGCAAGATTGTCAGCCTTTGCTCCTTGGGGTCAAAATTCCGGTAATGCCACCGACAAAAACACCTCCGACGAAAATCGCCATGTAGCTCAGAAGCAGCATGAGGAAGCGCACCACCGTGTTGGAAAACTCCCAAAATTTCTTCTGTCCAAAATCAACGAACGGGAAGAATGCTTCGAGTGAAAAGACAATCGGATTGTATTCCGGATAGTGCTTGGGAATAAAACGAGTGACGGCACAGGATTTGCCGAAAACACAGGGCTCGAACTCGATCTGCTGAAGATCCGCTAGCTTCTTTTCATCGCAACTGGCGCTCAAGCCGGTAAAGCAGGCATTTGAAATGAACGAGTTGACGTTGGGTGCGATCCAGTTCTGCGATTTGGCGACGTAAGCGAGCACCAGAAAAACAAAGAACATCAGCAAAAAGACGAACAGAGCGCGCACCGGATAAATTCCGTATCCAACGAGCCAGAAGACTGTTCGCTGAAGTAGCCGGGACACCACGTTCCTGACCTGACCTATCTCCAGTTTCTTCAGTTCAACAAGAACGATTTCGGCGTTTTGCTTGGAATTCAGGTTCGAATAAGCACTCGCCAGATTGGCGAGCGAACTCATCGAGACTTTTTTCTGAAGGTCGATCCAATTGAGCATGACATCCGAAGCGCAATCGGTCATCCGGTCATATTTGAAACCATCCAGGATCAAGTTGCCGGCCCCCGGCCACGACTCAAGTTTGGAAGCCGCGATGTCGTTTACGAAGCTCTTGACCGAGACATCCCGCAAATTGGCCTTGCCTCCACCTGGAAATCTCACTGATTTCCAGTAGAGCGCATTGGCCTTCGTGCGTGACAGGCTGATGGCCTCGCCATCGGCATCACTCCCTTTGTAGCCCCCTGTCCCTGCATAAGCAAAACGGGCATCGGTCAGGTCCAGCGTCTGTGTGATGGTGCAATCCCGCAGCAATAATGGTCCGTTACAGACGAACCCCTTTCGCAGCATCAGGTTTCCGTCGATCTTGCTGCTGCGCAGATCCATGCCTTTTTCAAGTTCACAACCATACATTGCAACCGACCGGCAACTGGATGACCAGAACTCGATAAATCCGTCAAATTTGCACTCTTCGAAATATATTGGAAACGGCAAGGTGATGTTGGCGAGGATCAGATCTCCGTGCACGTTAAACCTTGGCAGTTTCAACCCAACATCAACGGCTGGAGCAGGCTGCTCCTGCCCGCCGTTGGCCAATTCCTCGACAGTCAAACCTTCAACTTTGATTTTGGATGCCTGGCGCAACAGCTCGGCGAGTTCCGCAGCATCGATGTCCTGCTCGGGCGTCGACGGGTCAACCGTTCCAATCTGCGACACATCGCGGATTGAAAACTTCTCCAGGAACTCGACAAGGGTCATCGTGTGACCGCCATCCATCTAGCCCGACCGAGTTGGTGCAGGCGGATTACCGGACCCGCAATCGGCACGCAGTTCACGATTCGACGGTTCATCGGGTGGCGCAGGTGGTCCACAGTCGGCAAATTCACCCATTCCCGAGCGGGCACCGGTTTCCAATTCTTCGACAGGATGCATCACGCGACCGACAGCCGCCTCGAAGTTCGTTCGATACTTCGGTGGAATACACGCCATGTGATGAATGTAGCGTCCGAATTTCTCATGACAGTAACGTGCATAAAGCTCGGTGTGCAAGATGTGCTCGTGCCAGAGACAGTCCACCGCCCTGCTCGGTCGTCGGAACTCTCCAGCTCGCACTGCGTCATGCAGAAAAGACTGATATTCCCGCAGGATCGTGTCCCGTTCGGAAGCTGACCAGTTGTTCTTCAAAGCTGCAAGTATTGC
>NZ_JAILWL010000092.1 GCF_025698965.1 Roseibium sp. | reverse complement strand
GCCTCCGACGTGATCGGAACAAGCATTTCGAACTTCAATTCCTGTTCACGCTGACCGGATGCCATAATCTTGCCGGCCCGACCAAAAAAAGGATCATTGGCAACGTCCACATGGTGGGGCAATTGCAGCCTCTCCATCATGTCCTGACCACGCTGCTTCCATGTTTCGCGGAAGGCCATGGTCTGTTCTGCCGATCCAACCCGCACATATTCGCGCTGACGGAACATCTGCATACGTGCCGGGTCCTTGGACGGCTCGTGCCGGAAGCAATAGGATTGCAGGGCGACATAAGCCCCGTCGGCCGGCAGTGCCCCGCGTTTGGACAAGATCGGATAAAGCGGGTAGCAGGCAGCAGGTGTCAGAGCCACCTGCGTCGGTTTCTGGTCCTTCGACCAGTCTTCACCCGCCGCCATGCATTGCAACAGACCCATGTGGTCGTGATCATTGCCGCAAAAGGCGTGAACCGTACCTGCCAATTGCGGAAAACTCTTCATATACCCGCTGGTTTCGAAATCCTGCATGGTCATCCCCGGCGGGAACACCATGGCTTCGGAAATCTCGTCCTGGCCATAGGAAAGGGCAAAGGTCTCGAAGCGGGAAATCACATCCTCGAACTCGCCACTGCGGGCATAAAGACCATCAACGCCGGAAGCGTGCAGCACACCTTCCGCGAACAACTGATCAAGAAATGTAACTTGCGCGTCCATTACTTACCCCAACAGGCTGGTGTCTTGTTTGTTGACCAGCAACATCGTGGACGTATTGCCCAGGATCCGGTCGTTGGAAATCATCAGCTGAGCGGAGTGCGCGTCACGCAAGTGCCGTCCGAGGCTATAGGGGGTGCCGTTATTGTATCCGGCAATCCCGCAGATCAGCATGCAATGATTGATGATGGTCAGGATCGTCTGCGACGTGCCGACCTTCACGTTGTTCATGGCAACGGCAAAACTCATCGCATTGAGCGCATCGCTGTCACCCTTGCAGGTCTGAAACTGCTTGAGGCCGGCAACCACGTTTGCCTTGACCTGCTGCAGCAAGCTCGAAGCTTCTGCAAGCCGCAGGGCTCCTGGAGGAACCTGGCCTGGCGACTTGCGGGCGGCTGCTTTTACAAAGCTCTGCCCGCGGGCTACTGCGTCGGCGGCGATGCCATACCAAAGCGCACCCCACAACAGGTGGGAAACCGCCAGCATGGACTGGGCCGCTATTTCTGCAAATGGGCGCGGCAGGATCTGCTCCTTCGGTGCTTCAGCTTTGAAAATGTAGCCGTCCGAGCAGGTACCGCGCATGCCGAGCGTGTCCCAGACACTGGTCTGATCGAGTGTGTACTGGTCTTTCAAAAAGACCGTCGCAACCTGATCGGAATGGGCCGCATCCGGGTGACGGCGGGACGTCACCATGATTGCATCGGCATTTGCACCATAGGAGATTACGGTCGCGTCCTTGGTGAGGCGCGCCGTGTCACCTTCAATTTCAATCGCGCATAGTGAATTGCGGAGATTGCCGCCAATACCAGCTTCACTGGTTGCGGAGGCTATCAAAAGCTGCTCATCACAAATCCGCGTCAAAAAGGCTTCATGCCAGGCGCTGCCGACAGCGTAATCGGACAGGCTCGCAATCTGGATCTGGTGCATGGCATAGGTCATTGCGGTCGCAGCGCAGGACTGGCCAAGGATCGCGCAGACATCGGCAACCTCGGTGAGGTTGGCGTCCTCACCTCCCAGTTCCGGGCGGATCATGATGCCCATCAGCCGTTCGGCTTTGAGCGCTTCCATACCTTCAGCTGGAAAACGTCCTTCGATATCCACCTGGTCTGCAAATTCTGCAGCAACCTTGGCGGCGCGTTTGGCGCGATCGGACAGGCCCATCGCGGTGATCTTGCTGGCGGCAGTCATGTCTTAGGCCGCCTGCTCTTTGAGAATTTCAGAAAGTGCAGCTTCAATCGCCTCGATTGACGAGAAGGATTTGCGGTTCAGCAAGTGCTCGGGGAATTCGATGTCGAATTCTTCTTCCAGAGCGAGCATGACCTGAACAGAAGCGAATGAGGACAGACCAGTGTCATAAAGGTCTGCGCCGTCGGCAACGTCCTCGATCGCGATAGGAAGGTTGCCGTGGTTTCCCAGAAGGGTCCGAATTGTCTGTTTCATATCAATCCTTGCCAATAAACTTGTTTTGCTACGAACCGCTGCCTGCGTTCAAATAGCCATCTAATGCATAAATCGATAAACTGCACTTAAGAGGCATGGTAAAAAATTATGAAACAGAATAGTTAAATTCTTAAATTAAATTTTGTTAATCATAAACTTACCCAAAAACTTCTTTTCTTAAGGAAGAAAAACTCTTCCTCAACCTTACAGCATACGGCTTAATACTCCGTCACGCCGCACAATCCCATGATAAAGTGCTGCACCAATGTGCATGAGCACTGCCGCTGTGAACAATAGACCCAGAACTTCATGAACCGAAAACAGCTGCGCCGCCAGTTCGCGATCCTTCGCAACAAGTGAAGGCATTGTGAACATGCCGAAGACTGAAATCGCGGCTCCATAGGCGGAGGTAGCGACCCAACCGATGAA
This sequence comes from Roseibium sp., assembly GCF_025698965.1. Taxonomy (GTDB): domain Bacteria; phylum Pseudomonadota; class Alphaproteobacteria; order Rhizobiales; family Stappiaceae; genus Roseibium. The sequence goes on along the minus strand of NZ_JAILWL010000092.1, from coordinate 13,288 downwards.
CGGGTTGATGATCAGAAATCCATAAAGAAACCAGTGCGTCACGCCGGATGCAAAGCGCTGCCAGGCAGGAATGTCATCCGGCAGCGGTGCGGGTTTGTGCGCGAGCCGATAGAGCAGCCTGATGACTGTCAGGACCATCAGTACCACGCCAACGGAGCGGTGAAAATCGAACAGTTGATTTTGCAGCGGCCCGCTGCCGATGCGGATCATGATCAGGCCGGCGGGTACCATGGTCAACACAAGAAGAGCTGTCAGCCAATGGATGCTTCGCGCAAACAGGCTGTAGCGACCCGAACTATCGGACATTCAGTCTCTCCTCTCCCAGGTTTTGAAAGACTAGGTCGACGACTTGGCAATTTCAACAAGGTCACTTGGGATTGCAGGCAGCATTATTGTGGATATGCGGCGAAATCGACATGTCCGACGGTCATGCTCAAGAGACCGGCTTCAATTTGCTCGTGCCGCTGCCGCCACCATGCGTCCAGGGTGTCCGATGAGATGCCGACCTCGCGTCCGACACGGAGCCAGCCGCTCAGGAACTCACTCAGGAACGCCTTGGCAGATGGACTTATCATCCAGTCAGAAGTCCCTTGCACCACCTTGTATCCACGCGCTTCAAACAGCTCGATCGCAAACGCCGCAGCGTCCGGGCCAAGCGACATGCCGAACCCCTTGTCGGTCTTCTGATGCGAGTTCAATGCGCTCTTAAGGTCTTCATCATGATCGTCGCCCGGTGTAAAATCCGCGCGACCGTCATATGTCAGGCTCGCCAGAAACGGCCTGCCTGCCTGAACGACGCGGTCAGCCAGACGTTCCAGAAACGGTTCGGAAACCAGATCAAGAAAGGCAGACGTTGTAACCGCATCCACTTTTTCAAAGGGAAGCTTTTCAAGGTCTTTCGCCAGATCGGCGTGATGTACCGACATATTAAAGTTTGTCGCGATATCCCGACGCTTCACCGCCAAGTCGAGCAAGACCGGATCGAAATCCGTCAGCAACCAATCGGTTTCTTGAGGCAGCCGGGTTCCAAAAGCGGCAACCGTTGACCCTGCGCCGCTTGCAAGGTCCAGGATGCGCACCGAACCTGACGGCAGCTGGTCCAGAAAAGCTGTCTCGACCCGCCCGTTTCTGGCGGCAAGGTCCAGCGGCTCTCGCAAGGCGAGCCACTCGGACGAAAACCCGCTCATTCCTGCACCTCCTTCAAAACACACGCGAACCGTTCGGCAGCATCCTGCCAACTCGGGAAAGACAACGCCGCCTTCTTCGCCGCCTCGGTCATTTTGCTTCTGGTGCGGCTATCCGAGATCAGCAGTTGGAGTGCATTGCGAAGCCGGGCAACATCCTCCGTTCCGCAATAAATCGCGGCCTCATCCGGCAAAGTGTCCTTAACCGCGCCTGCTCCGCTTCCGATCACGGGCAAGCCATGGGCAAGCGCTTCCGTATAAGCCATGCCATACCCCTCATAGCGGCTCGCCAGTGCAAAGAGGTCGGCGTTTTGATAAAATGCCGTCAACTGATCGGATGGCAGCGCACCATGAAATGTGATCCTGCTGTCAAGGCCGAGACGGTGAGATTGCGACACCAAGGCCCGATGGCAGTCTGGATCGGAATCAAGCCCGCCGACAATGTCCAGGCGCCACTTCAGATCCGACAGGCCCGCAAGCGCTTCAAGCAGCAAGTCATACCCCTTGCGGGGAACGACCGTGCCAACCGAAAGCAAAGTCAAGGTTTCTGCCGGTGTCCGGTCTACCGGGTCAGGCCTTTCCGTCCCCGGAAGAATAACCGTCAGCTTGTCCTGCGGAACGTTAAACAGTTCGCTCACCTGCTCTGCAGTTGCGGGGCTGGTGACGATGACATGCCAGGAGTACTGCAAGGCCAGTCGCTCACTTTCCAACAAGGCCTGAGCCTGGGCCGGATCGAGGCCGTTTTCCCGGCAAAGCGGATGGTGCACCAACGCGACCAGTTTCAATTGCGCGGCAACCGCCTCAGAGGCTTCGGCCATCACGCCGAAGGCAAGACCATCGACGACCACGAGACTACCGGCAGGTAGAGCTTCGAGCATCCGTTGGGCAGCGCCCAAGGTTTCCGGCGAAGGGTTGGGAAAACCTGTTCCCAAGGACATGAGATCCACTTGCCATCCGAGACCACGCAGACCGGCAATCACCCGTCGATCGTAGCCATAACCCCCGGTCGGCGTTTCCAGATCTCCCGGATAGGCGAAAACGAGTTTTGACATCGGTCGATCAGATCCCGGCTTCGTACCAGGCGCGGGCAACGTGGGATTCTGAAATGGTAATCCGGATTGCGTTCAGTTCAGTTCCCGGCCGCCCCAGCCTATTGTCACGTGCAGCCTTTGCCAAATGATCGTGGATATGCTTGGTCAGGAACTCCGTTGTCGTGTTTACACCGGCGAATTCCGGGACGTCATCAAGGTTCTTGTAGTTGAGGGGTTGAAGCACTTCCTTCAAGGCGTCATGCGCCCTGCCGATGTCGATGACGACGCCGTTTTCATCGAGGCTTTCCGCCAAGAAGGCGGCGTCGATAACAAATGTCGCGCCGTGCAGGGCCTGGGCTGGGCCGAACAACTCTCCCTTGAAGGAATGAGCAATCATGACATGGTCGCGAACTTCAACTGCAAACATTGGTGGGATCCTGAAACTTCTGATCAAAAGACGGGGCAAGAGGTGATGGGATAATCCGTTAACCGGAAGCTTCCTCATATACAACGAGAGCGCCGAGCACATCTGACGCTTTGTTCAACAATTCGGGAAGCCGGTCAGGCAAGTCCGCGAACGAAACTCGGTGGCTGATCAGGTTGTCGAGCACCGGGTCTTCCAGCAGCGCAAGAGCTGTCTCCAGACGCCTGCGATAGGTCCAGCGGGGTTGCCGCTCAAACGGAATTGTTCCGACCTGGCTGGACACGAGCTTCAACCGGCGACAATGGAAATCAGCCCCGAGGGGCACTGCAACCTCTTTGTCACCATACCAGCTCATCTCGACAATCGAAGTACCATCACCTGCTGCGACGAGTGCCGTCGCCAAACCGGCAGCGCTTGCACTCGTGTGGAACACAAGATCTTGATCACGCGGTGCCTCATCGGGCAAGGAAAAGGAAACGCCGAGAGCCCGGGCAACCTTCGCGCGTCCAGGGTTTGTGTCGATTATCGTCACGTTTGATCCGGGTATGCGACCGGCAACGTATGCTGTGAGGAGGCCGACCACTCCGCCTCCGACCACGCAGATGTGATCCCCAGGTGATGGTTTTCCGTCCCATAAAGCATTGAAAGCCGTTTCCATATTTGCTGCCAGAACAGCACGTTCGGGCGAAACACCATCGGGAACCGGCACACAGGAACCGGAAGGAAGAGTGAAGACGTTTTGGTGCGGATAGAGCGAAAACACAATACGACCAACAAGGCCGGGATCGCCTTCAACGACCCTGCCGACATTGGAATACCCGTATTTGACCGGAAACGGAAAATCCCCCTCCTGGAACGGTGCGCGCATGCGAAGCCACTCGCTTTCAGGAACCTCGCCGCGAAATATGAGGCCCTCCGTCCCACGGCTGATGCCGCTGAAAAGCGTCTCAATTCTGACATCACCCGCTTCAGGCGGCCTGCAAGGAATACTCCTGATTGCGCATGTCTCATGATCAGTATACCAGAGCGCGAACGGTCCGCCATCGCTGTCCGGTGTTCCAGTCGCCATACTCATCAATTCCCTTCCCTGCACACACGCACGTCTTTGCCAATATTAGGACATTTTGCCGTGCGCACTATTGCAACGATTGCCCTGATTGGAAGTCACAAAAATGTTTCGAGTCTTTGACATGTCCTTTTCAGAGAAAACAGCCACCAAAATGACCACCAGACGATTTATCTTTCTTGCCCTGCTTGTCCTGAGTTTTGCCGCACTGACCGGCCTTATGGCAGTCACACTGACACCTGGGGGCCTGACACCGCTCGACTTGTTCATCCTGCTGTGTTTCTTGATCACACTGCCCTGGACGATCATCGGTTTCTGGAATGCGGTCATTGGACTTCTCGTCATGCGGCTTTCGAAAAATCCGGAGGAAGCGGTTTGCCCGATCGCAAGCGGTGACCCGGACAGCCCATTGCAAAGTTCAACGGCACTTTTGTCCTGTATCCGTGACGAAGACACCGAGAGCCTGGAAGTCAACCTGAGTACCATGGTCTCCCAGCTTGTTCGCGCGGGTCAGGCCGATCATTTCACGCTATACGTGCTCAGCGACACGTCGATGGACGATATTGCGCTGCAGGAACAACAGATGAGCGCGCGTCTGTCCGAGCGTTATCTGGGCCAGATGGAAGTCATCTACCGCAGACGTTCCCAGAACACCGGCTTCAAGGCCGGCAACATCGAGAATTTCTGCGATCAGTGGGGTGACCAACACGATTTCGCCCTGGTTCTGGATGCCGACAGTTACATGTCCCCCGACGCGATCACTGGCCTGGTTCGCCGTATGGAGGCAAACCCGAATGTCGGCATTCTGCAGAGCCTCGTGGTCGGTTTGCCAACGGACAGTGCCTTTGCACGTATCTTTCAATTCGGTATGCGCCTTGGAATGCGTTCTTACACCATTGGCAGTGCCTGGTGGCAGGGAGATTGCGGCCCTTACTGGGGACATAACGCTTTGTTGCGCCTGAAGCCGTTCAAGGAACACTGCCGCCTGCCCGAGTTACCAGGAAAGGGACCTCTTGCAGGCACGATCCTGTCCCATGATCAGGTGGAAGCCGTGCTGATGCGCCGTGCCGGTTATGAAGTGCGTGTGCTGCCGCTGGAAACCGGTAGCTACGAGGTCAATCCGCCTCATCTTCTGGAGTTCATCCGCAGAGACCTGCGCTGGTGTCAGGGTAACCTGCAATATCGCAGGCTTCTTGGCATGCAGGGTCTCAAACCCGTCAGTCGCGCGCAACTCTTTCTGGCCATTCTGATGTTTTTGGGTTCACCGGCCTGGATTGGCTTCATGACCGCAGCAGCTATCCTGGGAATGACAACCGACTATGCCCCTTACCGACTGGACACGGGACTTGTTTTGTTCGCGACCGTCATCACCATGGTGTTTGCGCCCAAGCTGGCAACGGTTGCCGACGTATTGGCACGACCTGACCTCAGAAAGGCCTTTGGCGGTCCGGTTAGGGTGCTTCTCAGCACGTTCGCCGAAATCCTCTACTCCGCCATGCTGGCACCGATCATGGCCGTGGCCCATACGCTTTTCATGGGTGGTCTCCTGTTCGGAAAGACCATCGGCTGGGGCGCCCAGGCCCGTGGCGTCAAACGCCTGCCGGTCCTGCTCGCCGGTCGCAAACTCTGGCCGCAAACACTGTTCGGCCTGGCGGGTCTTGCGTGGGTGTCCGGACAACCGCTTGAAATGGTGTGGCCCGTCATTCCGGTCGCAATCGGTCCGCTTGCGGCAATGTTGCTCGCCGTTTCAACTTCCACCAAAACGCTTGGCAAGATTGCGATCCGCTCCACGCTCTGGCGCATTCCAGAGGAAACAGCGCCACCGGAGTTTCTTGCAGACCTGCATCTGCCGGCACTCGTTCAAGGATCTTCTCCTCCGATCACGCAGTCCGGCCTCGTCCAGGACGACGCCAAGTCGGCCGAAGCCGCCTGAAACAAAAAAGAGACCGGCCTTCAAGCCGGTCTTTTTCTCTTTGAATATTTGAAACGATTAGGCTGCGTTGGACGATGCCAGCGGCTGGGTCAGGAAATCGTACATTTCCTCAACATCGGACGAGCCGCGCAAGCCCTGCGTCACGGCCCCATCGCGGAGCTGACGGGCAATTCTGGCAAGCGCTTTCAAATGATCGGCGCCGGCACCCTCCGGGGCCAGCAACAGGAACACAAGATCGACAGGTTCGTCATCCAGCGCGTCAAAATCGATCGGCTTGTCCAGTTTCGCAAATACGCCCACCAGACGGTCCAGACGCGTCAATTTTCCATGGGGAATCGCGATGCCGTGGCCGACACCTGTGGATCCCAATCTTTCGCGCTGAAGCAGCGTGTCGAAAATTTCACGTTCTGAAAGACCGGTCAGCATCGCCGCTTTCGCGGACAGCTCCTGAATTGCCTGTTTTTTGCTTTTTACTTTCAACCCGGCAACGACCGCGTCTTTACCCAGAAGATCGCTAAGATCCATTAGTTCGCCTACAAGTTTCAGAAGTCGGCTTCTCCGCGAAGCCGACTTCTTCCGCATCAATTATTCGGCAGCTTCACTCGCCACCAAAGCTGGGTCTATCCACCCTATATTGCCATCGGAGCGGCGATAAACAACGTTTACACCGCCATTTGCCGCATTTTTGAACATGACAACAGGAGCCTCGGTGAGGTCCAGCTCCATGACTGCCATGCCGACAGTCATTGTTTTAACCTTGGCGGAAGTTTCGGCAATGATCAGCGGATTGAAATCCGCCGGCACTTCCTCGTCTTCCTCCGGAGAGGCTAGCACGTAAGACGCTGCCTCGTAAGTTTCTCGACCATTGCCGTTGTGGCCATGGTGATCTTTCAGCTTGCGCTTATAGCGCCGCAACCGTTTCTCGATCTTTTCCGCTGCGAGATCGAAACTGGTGCGCGGGTCCTGATCCTGCGCGGACACCTGAAGGACAATGCCTGTGTTCAGGTGCAGGCTGCATTCGGACTTGAAGCCCGTGCCCTCCCTGCTGAGAGTAACGTGGCCTGTGAATCCGCCTGTGAAATATTTCGACAAGGCATCTTCGATTCGGTCTGTGATGTGCTCGCGCATTGCATCGCCGACATCAACATTCTTACCCGAAATCCGCAAAGCCATGGGGACCTCTTCTTCTTCTATTGACCGATAGGTCACCGGCGGTCAGCCGGTGATGAAACGCGAAACGTTTCAAGCCCACAGAATGGACCAGTAAGCGCCGAAGCGCCATCCCCTCATTACGCCATGAGGGCGGTGCTATAATTGCGGTAACGCAAAGAGTCAATTCTTTCTGAAAAAACCGTGCAACCCGACTGAAACAACATTGTAAACGCGTTGTATTTCATCAGTGGAAATCTCTGATTTATTTACAGGATTTTATTTTCCCACACAAACTCCCGTTGAGGCAAACTGCTATAAACGGGCATTTTTCTCGCGGCGACGCTGCACGGACGAGCCGATTTTCATGGCTTCCCGATACTTCGCAACCGTTCTGCGGGCAATGTCGACGCCATCATCTTTCAAAATTTTTACGATCGTATCGTCGGACAAAATGGACTTTGGGTCCTCGGCATCAATCAATTGCCTTATCTTGTGCCTCACCGCTTCCGCGGAGTGCGCATCACCGCCAACGGTCGCAGAAATGGCGGAAGAGAAGAAATATTTCAGCTCGTATACGCCTCGCGGCGTTGCCATGTACTTGTTTGAGGTTACACGACTGACAGTCGATTCATGCATACTGATCGCTTCGGCAATCGTTCTCAGGTTCAACGGCCGCAAGTGCTCAATTCCATAAGTCAGAAAGCCGTCCTGCTGGCGGACGATTTCTGTCGACACCTTGAGAATCGTTTTCGCGCGCTGGTCCAGGCTCTTGGCAAGCCAATTGGCGGTCTGCAACGAATCGGTGAGATATTCCTTCTCGGTTTCATTGCGCGCAGTCTTGATCACTTTTGCGTAATATGTCTGGTTTACCAGCACTTTAGGCAGGGTGTCGGAATTCAGTTCCACGGTCCAGGTGCCGTCATTGGCCGGACGCACAAACACGTCCGGAACCACTGGTTGAACCAGCGAGGTTCCAAATGCCCCGCCCGGCTTGGGGTCAAGCGCGCGGATTTCGGCAATCATCTCGACAAGATCCTCTTCATCCACGCAGCAGATCTTCTTAAGAGCCGGAAAATCCCGCTTCGCAAGCAATTCGATATTGTCGATGAGCGCTTCCATTGCCGGGTCGAAGCGGTTCTTGTCGACCAACTGAAGCTTCAGGCACTCCGCAAGATTGCGCGCGAAGACACCGGCAGGCTCGAAAGACTGCAAAACCTTCAATACACGCTCAACCCGCCCGACATCGACACCAAGCTGCTCGGCGGTCTCGGCAAGATCCACGTAGAGATAGCCGGTTTCGTCAAGCGAATTGACCAGGTGCCCGCCAATCATCTTGTCGACGTCATCGCCGAGCGCCAGATGCATCTGTTCCTCAAGCGAGTTGGTTAGGGAGACCTCGTCGGCGACAAAGGCTTCCAGATTGTAATCCTCCGAAGCACCGCCACTTGAATTGTTCTTGTAACTGTCACCAGTCTTCAAAACCGCAGGATCCGGGGAAGCCGGAACTCCAGGTTCATCCGGAAACACGTTTCCCAGATCCGTATCCATCCGTGACGCAATGGCCTCTGATCCGGTTTCGAGATCCTTCTGCATCCAATCGCCGGAATCGGGTTCGTCACCCTGCGAAGACGTTGTTGCAGTGTCTTGAGAAGCTTCAACGGCCTGATTGTCATGACCGGCCTCGCCGGTAGCTGGCGGTTCGCCGGTGATGCCTTCCCCCTCGCCCTTTTCAAGCAGCGGATTGCGTTCCAGCTCGGCTTCCACATAGGAAATCAGATCGAGATTGGACATTTGCAACAGCTTGATCGCCTGCATCAGTTGCGGCGTCATGATCAGCGACTGGCTTTGCCGCATCTCCAACTTGGTTGAAATGGCCATTGATTTCCGGGCGCCTAACAGGTCGGTTGGTCTGGTTTTTGCTTATTTGTTGCTGACTGACGTTATAGCCCAGGTCATACCCTCATAAAATAGACTGCGAGGGTATGAGTGAATTTTTTCGGGTACAAGGCGCGATACTGCAGGAAACCGAGTTGGTTTCAACGTTTTGCAGCGAAGTTTCCGGGAAATTTCAAACTAACCCGAGGGCACGTAAAATGGTTTCGATCGGCCGCGATTATGCGCTTATCGCCGTTTGCTGCACTATCGCAGTCTGTTTTTGAGGGTATGGCCCAGCCGCCCACCTGCCATCAAAGCGTAAACTGTTCGCCCAGATAAAGCCGGCGCACATCCGGATTTGTAACGATCTCCTGGGGCAGTCCTTCGGTCAGAACCTCTCCGGCCGCAATGATGTAAGCGCGGTCGATCAGACCCAGGGTTTCGCGCACATTGTGGTCGGTGATCAGAACCCCGATGCCGCGCTGCGTCAGATGGCGCACCAGTTGCTGGATGTCGCCGACGGCAATCGGGTCGATCCCTGCGAAAGGTTCATCGAGCAGCATGAAGGAAGGGCGGCTTGCCAGCGCACGGGCAATTTCAACACGTCTGCGCTCACCGCCCGAAAGTGCGATACTGGGTGATTTACGCAAATGAGTCAGGCCGAATTCCGCCAAAAGTGAATCGAGTTCTTCGCGGCGTTTCTGACGATCCGGTTCAATGACTTCCAGAACGGCCCGAATGTTCTCTTCCACTGTCAGGCCACGAAAGATCGAAGCTTCCTGCGGGAGATATCCAATGCCCAACCGAGCCCTGCGATACATCGGCATGCGCGTAATATCGAAACCTTCCAGCGAGATTTTACCCTGATCGGGCTGAATCAGTCCGGTGATCATGTAAAAGGTCGTTGTTTTACCGGCTCCATTGGGCCCCAGCAGGCCAACAGCTTCGCCCGGTTTCACGGAAAGGCTGACATACTTCACCACCTGGCGACGGCCGAAGGTTTTGCCGACACCCTCGACGACCAGAGCCTGAGACAGGTCTTCCCGATCCTGGCCGTCATCCGGAATGCTTCCATGCAACCCGTTATCCGATCCTTGCCGAAGCTCCAAGTAGGGTCTGAGACCTGGGGTGTCCAATAAGCTTTGTCAACAAATTCAATTGCCTTGTACGCTGTTTGGCTGAATACGGACCTTCACCCGGCCGCTGCCGCCCTGGCCTCCAACCTGCCCCTTGGCCGCCGTCAGGTTCGCCTGACCGGTTTTCAGATTGACAGTGAGTTTGCTGCCGACAACCACGTTCGGCCCCTGGGAGAGAACCACCTCGTTACCGGTCATCACCATGACTTCGCGATTCATGTCGAAGCTCGCCTGATCGCCCTTGGCGGTCTGGTCCTTGGAGCTGATATAGACACCGCCTTCCGCCTCAAGTCGGGAAATTCGCTGCTGTACAGCCCCTTCCTTGGCTTGTGCACCCGAGCCGGCATAGAAGACCTTGAGCCGCTGGGTCTCCAGGCTGGTTTCGCCTTGCGTTACAACAACGTCGCCAACAAAGGTCGCCGTATTGTTCTGGTCTTCAACGCGAAGTTCACCCGCTTCGATTTCGATGGGTTCGCCTTCGTTGGATCCGAAACCTGCAAAGGCGTCCGAAAATGTCTGAGCCTGCGCAGCACCGGCAATGACGGCCGCGGCAGTCGCAATCATAAGGCGTTTGAAAAATGTCATCTCTTACTGTCCTTCAGAGTCCTTGCCATCAGACACCGCGCCTTCAGAAGCCGGGTTGAGGGTCATCTTGATGCCGTCGGAAAAGCGAACGAGACCCTTTTCCTGATCGTATGTAAGTTTGCCTGCCACGACATGTCCCTGATCAGAACGGATCGAAACCGGCTCCGTGGTCGTCAGGGCGCCGTTGCTCAGGTCGATTTCCACTTCCGACAGATCCACCTTGTAGCCTTCACTCCATTCAAGCTGAATGCCATCATACAGGCGTAAGGTTTCCGCAGCGTTATTATATGTTCCCTTGAGGGCAATGATTTCAGCGCTCTCGTCTGCGCCGAGCACGATATCCGCCCTGATGATTTCAAGATCGATGATCCGCGGATCGCTCAGACGCTGTATCGCCCGGCGCGCGGTCACCTTGTAGGAACGGTCATCGTCGTGACCGGACAGCTCCGGGTGATCCATCACCAGCCCTTCGCTGGTCAACATCACATTTGCCGCCCCGAATCCGCTGAGAAAATTGAACAAGACAACCAGGCCAATCATGCCTCCAAGGATCAGTAAACCGATCGCGGGAAACAGCCAGCGCAGTATCCGCACGAGCAGGCTGTGCCGGCGCGCGGACTTTTGCGCCCGGCTCGGCAGCCGCTTGGGAGCTGCTTCTCCCGGAAATTCGCTGGTGACGCTCAATGCGACCTCCGAAAACCCATGGCGACGTGCTCAAACGGCACGGGTCGTCCTTCAAATCACGAATGAGCGAAAATGTCCGTTTCGTCCCACCCTTTGAGGTCCAGCTCAGCGCGGACCGGCAAAAATTCAAAACATGCCCTGGCAATATCACCGCGCTCTTCGCGCTTCAGCATGAATTCCAGTTTTTCCTTAAGAGCGTGCAGATAAAGCACATCCGACGCGGCATACGCCAATTGTGCATCGGACAACGTCTCTGCGGCCCAGTCCGAGCTCTGTTGCTGTTTGGACAATTCCACACCCAGGAGCTCGCGCGTAATGTCTTTCAATCCGTGCCGGTCAGTATAGGTGCGCACCAGCTTCGATGCGATTTTGGTGCACCAGACCGGTGAAACCTGAATGTTCAGATAGTGCCGCAGGACGGCAACATCAAATCTGGCAAAGTGAAAAATCTTAGGTTTCGTTGCATCGGTGAACAAAGCGGCAAGGTTCGGGGCATCCTTTTGACCGCGGGCAATCTGAACAACGTCCGCAGTTCCGTCACCAGGAGACAGTTGCACGACGCAGAGACGATCCCGATGGGGGTTGAGACCGAGCGTCTCTGAGTCCACCGCCACCGCTTCTGCCGTTTCATAGGCCTTCAGGTCAGGGAGATCTCCCTTGTGGTAGCGAATGGTCATCTTGTGTCGTCTCCTGTTGCCGCGTCTAAGCAATGCACATTTTTTTGGCCACTTATGTCGAAGCACAGTTATGACCCATTTGACCGTCAGGTAAAACATGCGGCCCGATGTGGCAAGCGGATTGCGGTTGAAGACGACCGAAGAACAGGGCCGATGACTATTTCTTGATCCGGAACGCCTCGTGGCAGGACTTGCAGGTCGCTGCAACCTTGCCGAAGGCACCGGCGACAGTTTTCCGGTCTGCGTTCTGGTCCGCCAGGGTTTTCAAAGCCAGAGCTGACGTCTGCAGATTAGCTGCCAGATCAGAAAACTTCGTCCAATCGGTCCAGATAGCCGGACTGGCTTCGCTTGGCGACTGCAGACTTCCTTCCGGAAACAGCTCCGTCAGCGCTTCACCGCCATGTACAGCAATCGCGCCCCCGGCATTCGCAATCTTGACCGGATCATATGGCGCAACTCCCTTTATCATCTGCCCGATGGATTTGACGTTGCGGCCAATGTCCGACATCGCATCCATGCGTTCCTTGACAATGCCGGTCGCCCCGCCATGTGCCCAGGCCGCCCCTGCCGCCAGGACACCTGCCCCCAAAACCAGTGCTGCGTGTATGCGCTTCATGTTCCGCCCCTCCCAAGAGCTTTAGTAAATGCCATTTGCACGCTGTAGCGCGCGAACATACCCAACGATGTTGTCAACGTCCGTCTCGGTAACCGTGGCCACTGGCGGCATGTTGCCGAAGGTCCAGTGGTGCGCCCGTACCCCTTGTTTCACGGCCAGGTAAAAAGCGCCGTCCGCGTGATGACCGGGCTCATAAATCTTGTGTACCAACGGAGGGCCAATCCCGTTTCGCCCATCGGCCTTGTCTCCGTGACATGTAGCGCAATTGGCTTGAAACGCGATCTCACCGTCCAGCTCCACCTTGGAGAGATCCGGTCTTGAAACGGCAATCATCGGACCAGCATGAGGCTCCGGGCGGGCACTTTGGCGATTTTGCTGCCACAGGATCAGTCCGCCCGACAGCAGAACAGTACCGGCGACCATGGCCAGAACAAGATGTCTGCTCGTCAAAATGATTTGCTCCTCACATCCCTTTTGCGGGAGGCAGGCACACCGGCCAGGTCATCAATAATCGGGCACTCGGGCCGGTCATCGCCATGACAGGCATCCATCAACGTCGTCAGGACGCGTTTCAGGGACATGAGTTCCGCAATCTTCCGATCGATCTCGCGTATCTTGGTTCCCGTCAGGGCTTTGACATCTGCGCTCGCCCGGTTTCTATCCTGATAAAGCGACAGCAATTCCCTGCATTCCTCGATCGAAAACCCGAGGCTGCGGGCGCGCTGCAGGAATTTCAACCGCTCGATGTCGGCCTCGGAAAAGTCCCGATATCCATTTCCGGTCCGGCATGGCTCGACCAGACCAATTTCTTCGTAATAGCGGATGGTCTTCGCCGGAAGCAGACTCATCTCGGATGCGGTTCCGATGTTCATCTTTCCGACCTCACAGCTTCAGGGTACGCAGACGCAGGGCATTGCTGATCACG
>NZ_JAILWL010000091.1 GCF_025698965.1 Roseibium sp. | reverse complement strand
GCTCCACCTCTTCGATCGGTTGGTCGGGCTCGACCGTTTTGACGTGGTTGCCCATCACCAGATCTTCGATGGAGCCGATAACAGAAACACCGCCCCCCTGTGACGCTGCAATCGAAACCTCGTTTGGATCTTCGGCAAAATAGGCAGACCCCGCGCTGTGCAAGAGCACGGAAATCAACAGACCGGCTAGCAGGAACCGCGGAAAACTCACTGAGCCCCCCTCCTGGTAATCAGAACGATGTCTGTCCGACCTGCAGTCGTGAGATCCTGCAGAACTTTTTCCAGCGCATCTGCCTTCAACGTGCCGTCCGCTGCGATCTTCAGAGCACCGTCGCTTTCCCCCTTACCTTCTGCTTCCGTTTCCTGAAGAGACAACCAGTCAGCGACGGATATCTCGTCTTCCCCTAAATAGGTCTTGCCATCCGGATCGATAACGAGTGCACCGGTCGAGCGGATGGTTTCGTCCTCAAGGATGTTCAACGGGGGCTCGACCTTCCGGGCATCGTCCCTGGCGATTGATCCTGCAAACAAAAAGAAGATCAGCATCAGGAAGACAACGTTGATCAGCGGAATGGTGCTTTCCGCCGGTTCCCGTTTCTGTTGTTGTCTCATGCGCATCGCGGCGTCCTGTTCCAAAATGTACTACTTGCCCGTCACCAGAACCGTCTTGAGACCGCTTTGTCGCGCAGCTGACATGACGTCGACAACATCCTGAACACTGGCTTCCGGCCCGGACCAGATGGCGACCACCATGTTGTCCTTGTCCGTCAGTTCCGCGAACTTGCCGGCCATGTCCGGTTTCGTCAGCGGCATACCGTTCAGGTCGATCTTTTCTGATGTGTGGATACGCAAGTAGGCCGGTTTGAAATCCGCACCACCTCCCTGACCGCCGCTGGAAACATCCAGCGACTGGTAGCGGGTGAAACTCGACGCAAGCATGAAAAACAGCAACAGCAGGAAGATGACATCGATCAGGGACGTCAAGCCGACCGGGCGGCGTTTCACTCTCGGCTTAACTTGCATGCCTCGGCTCCGAGACCTCGAGCGGCACAACCCGCGCGGCCCCCCGTTCAGCCACGGCGCCAGTGAAGAACGCAGTCACGAGAGCTTCCATTTCCGACTGCACGGACTCAATCCGACTGTCAAACCAGCCGACAATGGCCGACACGGGGATTGCGACGGCAAGTCCGACTGCGGTCGTCAGGAGCGCCACCCAGATTCCTCCGGCCAGAACCGAAGGGTCGACGGCAGCCCCTGCCCCTTGCATGGCCTGAAAAGCCTCGATCATTCCAAGAACCGTGCCCAGCAGACCGATCAGAGGTGCGGTCTGGGCGATCATGTCGAGCGGGCGAAGATAAGCACGCAAACCATTGATGCGCTGGACGCAGATCCGCTCGACGTCTTCCTTCAACAAATCTCTGTCGGCTTCCGCCTGTCCTGCGCCCTTGATCAGCTTGAGCGAGATGTCGGAGAGCACGGATTTGCTGCTCGCCGCGGCAATCTGAGCTTCCTGCGGTCGACCATCCAGCCAGAGCCGAAGGGCCTTGCGACCACCGGAGAACCTGTTTGCCCCAAGAAGAGCAAACTGGAGAATCTTGGCTACGATCAGCGCAACAGCGACGATCGACAGAAGAAGCAGCAACATGACCACGGGGCCGCCCTGGTCAACCAGTCCCGCAAGCGGAGACAGAAACGACGGCAGGGCTGATGCGAATTCAAAAGGCATTGTGCACCACTATTATAAAATGAAATCGATCTCGGATCGGGAAGTGATCTGTAGTCTGGACAGGCAATCTGACAGCTGACTATCTGCGACCTTGCAGGTCCGAACTTCGTTCAGCAGCACACGCGAAATGTTGGAACAGGTGCCTTTGCCGACATCGTATTGACGTACGACAGTCTTGCCGGACGGCATGGCACCAAAATCAACAGCTGCATACCCCGAAACACCTTCTGTCTGATCGAACATGACCAGATCCAGGCCCAGTGCGTCGACCGGTGTCGCCATCTGATTGCGGATCACAAATGTCAGACGGCAGGCATCACCCGTGGTTTCAGCCGTATTCAGCTGGATCGTGATGGCTTCCGGCGATTGGGCGGATACTGCTGAAGCAGCCAGACCTGCGGCAAGACAAATCGAAGAAACAGTTCGTTTTTTCATTTGCGCGCTCTCCATGATAAACGTGAGAACCGGTCAATCTGCCGAACTCACTCTTCAGATTGCCAATGGAGCTTCAGCTTCTCGCGCCAGGCGAACCGTTCGATGTGACTGTCGATCACGCTCTTCATCCGGGCCATTTTGTGGCTTTCATCGGTTTCACAGCGGATCATCAGACGGGATTCGGTGGCTTCCATCCGGCAAATTCCGAATGGAAACGACACTTCGCCACGTTTGGTGTCCCATTCTGCGGGAACCTTGTGCGCGAAATGCTTGCAAAGTTGCTGTAGATATTTTGAGGCTGAGGCGGTTTCAGCTGTCGATGAGACGATGTTCATTGCCCTGGCTATCCGTTCCTTACACCAAAAAGGTGAGCCGGGGGAACCGGCTCAGCGAAGATTCTTGAGTTTTATCTTCAGAATTTGACTGTTGCCGTGATGAAGAAACTGCGGCCGGGGGAATTGACCGGTGTAACCCGGCTTGTCGTGCTGTAAGTCCCCCGGCTGTAATAGGTCTCATCAAACAGATTGTTGACTTCGCCCCGAAGCGTGAAGTCCGTATTTCCAAGTTTCGGCGCCCATTCGGCAAACAGGTTCATCACCTCATATCCGGGAAGCGGATTCTCATAACCATTGTCTTCAAAATCCTGATTGGAATACTCGAATGCGATTTCAGCACTTGCTCCAAGCGTCAGGTTCCAGTCTTCGTATGTGTAACCTGCGCCGAGTGCCAGGATGTCTCCAACCGGAACGGCGTTGTTGTAATCGCCGAAGAGTGCAATCCGGTCGCCATACTCAACTTCGGTATGCGTGAAGGCTACAGAGACATAAGCGCTGGACCAGTCGTAACGCGCGGATATGTCGAAGCCTTGAGAAATCAAGTCGTCACCGTTGATGCGCGTTGACGTCGTGTAGTTGAAGGCAACCGGATCCATTATCTTGATGTAGAACAGGTCCGCGCCGAGAGTCAGACCTTGATAGCTGTATGTCAGCCCGATTTTGGCGTTGTGTGCCGTTGTCGGATTAAGGTCGTCGGAATAGGTGTAGTCACGGGCATGAAAGAGTGCGGCTTCCGCCTGCTCAATTCCACCGAAGACGTAGGAATATCCGGCGCTTGCCTGCAGCCCGTCTATGATTTCGTAGCCGAGATTGATATTCGGCGACAGGCCGAAATTGTCGAAGGTCTGGTCATCGACTGCTCGATAGCTCTGGAAATCCGCCCGAAGCCCGGTCGAGACATCCAGTCTATCCAGAGGCGTCAGGCGCGCCTGCACATAGGCACCGACATTCGTAATGGTCTCGTCCGCATCCGTTGCAAACCAGAAGCGCTCGATATCGAGATGGTCGTGATAGAAGTCGAGCCCGGTGGTGACCGTTCCCATATCGAAATGAACCCGGTTCTGCACGTGACCGCCGATGGACTGCAGATCGGAATTGAAGTCACCGCTTGCCCGCGTGTAATAGCTCTCGCTCGGTCGCTCCAATTTGTTCCGATTGTAGTAGAGCAGCACTTCCGGATCCCAATAGCCGCTTGCGCCTTCAAGAGTGTATTTGAAGGTCGTCGTCAGGCGCTCATAGAGATTGTCGTTAAACGAGCTTCCAACAGCTCCCATATTGGTGCGCAGCCGGCGATAGCCATCGTCACGGTAATATTCCCCCGACACCTCGAACCGATGGCCTTCCTGGCTCTGATAAGCAAACTTGCCCAATCCATTCCAGAGATCTGCGGCGGTTCCAAGTTCGGTGAACCCGTCTCCGTCATCATAGTCCTGTCCCTCTGCCCGCGTGATCGTACCAAGATATTCAAATCCCTGGTCGGCACCGTAGGCAGCGCTGGTTCCGGTCAAGGTCATGGAGTTGGTGTCGTAGCCGAAGGAAACCAATGCCCCAAGCTTCTGGCCTTCCTTCAACATGTCGACCGCATCGACAGTTTCGAACCTGACACTGCCGCCAACCGCACCGGGTCCGTCATCCGCCGGAGCGACACCGTCGTTGATGCCAACCGATTTCAGGAACATCGGATTGATGCCGAGATTGCCGTTGTGATGCCAGACGTTATTTTTCTGACGCGCACCGTCCACGGTCACGTTGAGTTTCGACTGATCGATACCGTGGACGTAAAATTTCTGCGACGCCGGACTACCTCCTGCCGTCGTGACCGAAGGCGTGGATTGGAAGAGTTGTTTCAGGTCGACAGGCTGCGTCTGCTCAATCTGTTCCCGGGAAATGTCCACACTTGTTTCAAGTGCCTCGAACCTTTCGGCTTCGCTGTCGGTGACAACAACCGTTTCCAGTTCATTCTCATCCTGCGCAATGGCCGCAACTGAAGAGAGTGCAAGAGAACTTACTGATGCCAGGACGGCTGCCTGCCCTGCGATACCGCGCTTCATATTAAACCCCAACCATGAACGATCCAGTCGCAACTGACCCAAGTCGCGCCGAATGGACTTAAAACTTGACTTAAAAGTTCATGTATTTGATAAGGAGGTTGTCGCGTCCGGGCAATTTCGAAAGCGTTTGCAAGTCACTCAAATTCTTTTGCGAATTAAAACCCGCCGAGAGGGCGATCCGTTTTCAAGGATCGACTTTCTGGGCAACCGGACACTGCAACACGGAAAACCTAGAGTATTTTGACCCGCATGTTCGTACAAACCGACCATCACCGGTACTATGTTACCAAGCAGGATCTGGTGATCAGGGAGAGCGGTCGACCGGTCCGCTGGATGGGCCCGTCATTGGAAACCAGCGACGATGTCTTGCGCGGCGCCATCGGTTTCGAAACGATCGAAGAAGGCCTGGTTCTCCACTATTCCAATGCCGAGGACCTTCATGATTTGAGACTTGAAGGCGAAACCGGTCCCCGTCTTGGCGTCTTCCTGTTTCTGGAAGGTCAGGTGGATGCCTCGATCGGTCCATTCAAAATTCCAATGCCCGTTTATGACGATCAAGCCCGGCACTGGTCTCCTGTTGCGACGTTTTTCTCACAGCGACAAAACGAAAAATTTGTCAGACAGGCCCGCAAGGGTGGTCGGCTGAAGAAAGTGACAATAAACATTTCTCACGACTGGCTTCTGACCCATCTGGATCCTGCAGACCCTGGATACAACGCTGTCAGGGAGTTTTGTGGCAAGCACCTTGCCCATCTCAGCTGGACACCAAGCGCGCATGCAATCGGTCTGGCGGAGCAGATTATTGCAGCGCCCAGGAAATCTCCGCTCCTTCATCGCCTTTACATCACGTCACGGGTCTACGGATTGCTCGAAGAGGCGTTTCAGTACTTCTGCGAAGGTCACTCGGAATCGACCGCCAAGGCTGTCGACGGTCAGGACCGACAAAAGCTGCAGACGATTGAACATCATCTGAGCGGACAACGGGGTCATTGGGTGACCGCGGACGAACTGGCTCGTCATACAGGGATGAGCCCGAACTCGCTTCAACGGCTTCTGTCGCGAACTTATGGGCTGTCGACTTCGCGCTTCATCCGGAGATTCATGCTGGAAAAGGCACGTGAAGCGCTGGAGCGCGATGCTCTGACAATCGCCGAAGCCGCCCATATCGCCGGCTACTCCTCACCCGCCAATTTCTCGACAGCTTTCAAACGGGAATTCGGCTTGTCTCCCAAACAGGTTACGCAATGAGTTTCAACCTTTTGGGATGCGATGCCTTTCACACCGACGCCTAGATCCACACACACAACACTTCAAGCGCAATAGCACTTGATACACTTCTCCAAAGGGAATGATTTGACCAAAGGCAACGAACAGGAAATGGGTGGTCGCAGATCCCCTGCCGCAAACGAAGCAAAGTCCCGACGTGTCTCAATCTCGGATGCAGGACTTTCCCACGCAGAGCGGATTGTTCTTCGGTCCCTGAGACTGATTTGTCTGAGCTATGCAAATCCCGGCTGTTTCACCTGGGAAAACGCCTTTGAAACCTGCAGCAAAAGCTTCGGTCCGATATACGGGCCGCAGCTTGGTGTCGCGACCATGAACGCGATGCGCTCGCTCCGCACCACCCGGGCGACCAGTTTCAGGTTCACCAACCCTGATTGCCCCTGCTGCCGGGAGACACTTGCCGAACACGAAGTCCAGTTCATGAACCTTCTCAAGGCCGAGCGCAATGGCGGGGGCTTAACCGCGCAAACAAATGCGCTGATGTTGTGCGAAGGCACGCACTCCCGTCCATTCCTGCAGGCCATGAAAGAGCTGGCTGGCATGCTGAACAATCTGGAACCGAAGCAACGAGCCGAAAGTCCGACACCTGTGAGAAAGAGAATCAGGTTCACACGCTAACCGTCTGCGATCACTTACTATCTCCATATCCTGGATGCATGACAGACTATCGATTCTGCGAAATACCGGGTGGGAACAGTCGCAACTCGATCCATGCAACACAGTTCAGGATAGAAAGCCCGAACACCTTTTCACCTCTTCAAGGTAAGGGTTCTGAGCCCGGCAGGCGTCATAGGCTGTCGGATCAAGATCGGCAACAAGCAGCCTGGCAGTGTCAGGGGTGCCCCTTGCAAGCAGTTTACCGTCCGGCGCAGCGATGCAGGATTGTCCCTGATAGGCAAATCGTGCGTCCTCACCAACATGATTTGCATAGGCGATGAAGACCTGGTTCTCGAACGCCCGTACCGGGAGGACGGACCGGGCGATAAACGCGCCTCCTTCACTTTTCGGCAAAGCCGTCGGCACCAGAATGGCCTCCGCCCCGCGAAGTGCCAGGTCCCTGACGCGCTCGGGAAACTCGACGTCGAAACAGACCAATAGACCGAATGTCATCCCTTCAAAGGACAGGATCGGCGAAGGCGACCGCCCCGACGTGAACAGGGTCTTTTCATAGTTTCCGTAAAGATGGATCTTGTCGTACCGGACAACCCCGCCGTCCGGAGGAACAAACAAGGCAGAATTGCAGGTCTTGCCAGCAGTCTGCAATGCAAGCCCGGCAACAAGAGCGCAGCCTGCCTCACGAGCAAGTTTCTTCAGCCAGTTAACCTGCTCTCCGCTAACATCACCGGCCGCATCAACAATTTCACCGCCCGCGCCATAGCCGGAAATGGCCAGTTCCGGCAGAACAATGATCCGGCACCCTTCTTCTGCCGCTTCGGCCACAGCCGCTTCGATCGAGGCTTGCCTGTCTTGAGGACCGACCTCCCCCGCATCCATCTGAAAAACGGCGACTTTCATGTCTCGTCCCCCTCGCTCCAGGCTCCAAGCAGTTTCGGCAGATCGCCGAACCGCGCCACAAGACCAAACACTCCAACGGCAACCAGAACAAAGAAAACGGAAACCGCCGCCATGGTCGGCGTGTAGCCATATCTCAGAGCATTGAAGACCTTTATCGGAATGGTCTCCAGGGTAAAGCCCACAGTCATGTAGGCGACGATGTATTCGTTCAAAGACAAAACGAAGGCAAAGGCGAATCCGGAGATCACATAGGGCCGAATGAGTGGAAAGATTACCGTCTTCATTAAGATCTTGTCGTCCGCCCCCATCGTCATGCCAGCCTCGATCACCTCTCTGTCAATCGTTGCAAACCCAAGAGTGATCGTAACAAGGGGCAGACTGACAAAGAAAATTCCGTGACTGATGACAATAGTCCAGGGCTGACCGTAGAAACCGGTTGTGGCCCAGAAGCTGAGCGCTCCCAGGGCTGTGATGACCGGAGGCAGAATGAACGGCGAGAAACCGATCACCTGAACGAATTGCGCCCATGGTGCCACCCTGCGCCACAAAAACCAGGCGAGCGGCAGAGCAATCGCCACACTGATTGCCGCAGCCGTTGCTGCAACAAGGACTGAATTGACAAGCGCCGAGCGCCAGGCTGCGTCGGTGAACACGCTCAAGTACCAGTCCGCAGACAGGCCTTGAGGGGGAAACGCAAGGGTCTTCTTGTCATTGAGGGCAACACCTGCAATCACAACAATCGGCAGAGCCAGGAACAAGGCCATGCAGACGAAAAACATGCGTGTAAGCAGCTTGCTCATACTCCGGCAGCTCCCTTCCTGCCGGTAATGGCCATCGACAGGCCCACAAGCGCGAGGCTGGCGACCACCAGGAATACAGCCATCGCCGCGGCAAAAGGCATGTTGGACTGATAGATCGCCTGATCGGTAACGAGCACAGAAAGCGTCCAATGTTGCGGACGCCCAAGGATCTGCGGCAAAAGATACGCTCCCAGAGCGAAAATGAAGACGATGATGAAAGTCGCCAGCAGTGTCTTGCGCATGGCTGGAAGTACTACATTCGCAAAAGCACGCGCAGGAGAACAGCCAAGTGTGCGGGCTGCCTCCATCAACGATGGGTCGAGCCGCGAAAAGGCCGGATAAAGCACGAGCACCGTGTAGGGAAACGCCTGATAGACAAGACCGGTCAGGACAGCGGCGAAGCCCGGCGTCCACGCTTCAGGCCGCTCCATCAGACCAACCCATACAAAGAGATTGCTAAGGCCTGCAGTCCGGCTCAACAATGTTGACCAGGCAAATCCGATGATGACTTCCGACAGCGACAAAACACCAAGCAGTGCAATCAACCAGACAACCTGCTTGCCGCGCCGAAGCCGTGTCAGCATGTAGGTGAACGGCACTCCGATCAGGAGGCACACGGCAGAAACAAGTGCAGCAAGGCCGAGGGAGAACGCAAGGACTTTGCCAAAAAACGGTGTGAGGAAACGTGCGTAATTGGCAAAGGTGAATGCCGGTTCGTAAAACCCGCCCTGAACACGTTCGAACACCGAAATAGCAACCATGATGGCGAAGGGAATGACGAAGAATACGCCAAGCATGATCGCCGGAAAGGCTATCGGCAGATAGTCGACTGGTTTTTGCGGTGGGCTGCGGCGCATCAGTGGGCTCCTTCAGCACCGAAGACCACACAGGCGTCGGGCGGCAGCGTCAGGGAAACCCGTGCACCGACCTGAAAATCACCATGGGATTTGGGAGCGGCCAGCGCAACGATCCGCTCCTGGCCTGCATCGAGATATATCTCAATATTCGCTCCCATTTCCCGCACGAAAACAACGTCCGCCTGAACAGGACCATTGCCCGACGATGTCACGATCACGTCTTCCGGCCTTACGGAAACGAGGCTTTCCGCGCCAGCTGGAACTTCAAGACCAGGAATGAACCCACCATCAAAGGAAGCGCCGTTATCTGCCCTTTTTACCCGGATCAGGTTGGCCTGCCCCAGAAAATCCGCGACAAACGGGCTGGCAGGTTTTCTATAAGCCTCAATCGGGGTTGCCATCTGCTCGACCCTGCCCTTCGACATGACGACGATCTGGTCGGACATGGTCATGGCTTCGCGCTGATCGTGGGTAACGACAATCGTCGTGATTCCGAGGCGCTGCTGCAGTTGCCGCAATTCCATCTGCATTGTTTCGCGCAACTTGGCATCCAGAGCGGACAACGGCTCGTCGAGCAAAAACAGTTGAGGTGACACGGCAAGTGCGCGCGCAATCGCAACGCGCTGGCGTTGACCGCCCGAAAGTTGGGTAATTGCACGTTGCTCAACGCCGGGAAGCTGTACCATGTCGAGCAGTTCGCGGACACGCGCCTCACACGATGCCGGGCTGCCACCGCGGATCCGCAGGGGATAGGCAATGTTCTCACCGACATTGAGATGGGGGAACAGGGCGAGCGACTGGAACACCATCCCAAGGTTCCGGCGGTGCGCCGGTGTGTCGTTCAGTCTTTCGCCCTGCAGTCTGATATCACCGGATGTCGGGTCCTCCAGACCGGCGATCATACGCAATAGGGTTGTTTTTCCGCAGCCCGACGGGCCGAGGAGACAGACAAACGTGCCGTCGGCCACGGTGAGCGTGATGTCATCGACCGCCGTCACTGTCCCAAAGCGTTTCGTGATGTCAACGAGTTCGAGTCCCGACATTCGCTCTTCCTGGAATCTTGCAAAATACCTGCACCGGGACGAAACGCGTCCCGGTGCAAATGTGGCTTTAGCCGACGATCAGTTCCGTCCACTTCTGGTTCAACCAGTCGGACTTGGTCGTGTAAAGATCGTAGCGTGGCACAACAGGAGCAATATCGGATGACACGGATGCGAACTCGGCATCGGTCAGATCGAGCGTGTCCCGTCTGACGGTCGGCGCGGTGCCGACCTTGCGGGACATCAGCGCCTGCATGGACGGTTGCGTCATGAAGTTGATGAACTCGTGCGCCTCATCACTCTTGTCGGATGCGCGGGAAAGAGCCCAACACCCTGAATCCAGTATTCCTCCCTCTTTGGGGAATGTGGAACGGACCGGGAAACCATCAGCCGCCGCAAGTCCGGTGACGTCGTGATAATACTGACCCATCGGAATCTCACCAGATTTCAGCGCCTGCTCGAACTGCGCCTCATCGCGATACCACAGCTGAACGTTGGGCTTGAGTTCGGCAAGCTTCTCCATCACCTGAAGGATGCCTTCATCGGTGTCGAGGATCTCGGTTCCACCAAAGAAGGTCTTTGCGGTGACTTCCAGGAGGAACGAGTTGGAGACCAGCGCCAGAAGGCCCAGCTTGTCCTTGTTGGAGGGGTCCCACATAAAGGCCCAGCTTTCCGGGGCCTCCGGATAGACATCGGTGTTGGAGACCAGCGTGATGTACCAGGCAACCGCGCCAACACCTGCAACCTTCCCGTCCGGATAGCTGTTGACGAATTGCGGGAGCAATTTATCGGCGTCTGCGATCCGGGACATATCCAGCGGCGCCCAGAGGTCGGTTGATTGTCCCTTGAGCATGGCAACCTGTGACATCATGGAGAGGTCTGCAGGTGCCGCCCCGGCTCGGGCAGCCTGCTCCAGCTGAACCAGCCAGGCTTCACCGGTCGGCTCGGCAATCGATTCCACTGCGATTCCGGTCGAATTCGTGAATTCGGGAAAGATGTGGTTGTCGAAGCTGTCCTTGAAGTAGCCGCCGTATACGCCAACCTTGATAGAGCGATCCTGAGCCCGCAGAACGGTTGGAATAGCCAGTGTGGACACACCGGCAACACCGGCTGCCAGCAAGGTCCGTCTTGAGACATCGAGTGTTATCTTGTCAGTCATCTGAATTTCCCCTCATTGGCTGACCGCCTGAAGACGGTCAATAGGTTCGCAAACGGCCCGTTCTGTGCGGAACTCGCTTGCAACAACAGCTCAGGTGTTCTTCGTCAGAGACGGGCTGAACACCAAAAGCGAAAGGATTTCGAACAGCATCTGCGCCCCGGCATGGGCAGTGTTCGTTGTTGCATCGTATTGTGGTGCGACCTCGACAACGTCGCCTCCGATCAGGTTGACGCCTTTCAGCGCCCTCAGGATTTCCTGTGCCTCTCTGGTGGACAATCCGCCAATCTCCGGCGTGCCGGTTCCAGGTGCAAAGGCCGGGTCCAGACTGTCGATATCAAAGGAGAGGTAGACCGGTCCGTCGCCGACCTTTTCACGTGCCATTCCGGCGACCTTCGCGCATCCGAGCGCAGAGATCTCTTCGGCATGAATGACCGTCATGCCGGTCTCTTCGGAAAATTCCCAAAGGAAATCGGAAGATCCGCGAATACCGATCTGAATGGTTCGATCCGGATCAAGCACGCCATCAAGAACGGCCTGCCGGAATGGCCCGCCATGGTGAAACCGGCTCCCGTCGAACGGTCCGGCCGTGTCGCAGTGAGCGTCGATATGGATCATTCCAACCGGCTTTTCCCGGCCCAATGCCCTGAGAATGGGCAAGGATACCGAGTGGTCGCCTCCAACCGACAGCGGCACGACGCCAGCTTCGATGATTTTCAGCACCGCCGCCTCTATGTCCTCATGCGACTGTTCCAGGTTATAGCGGCTGCGAAACGGAACATCGCCGATGTCGTTCACACGAAGTTCGGACCCCGGCATACAGTCCAGAACATGATTGAACGGCCCCACCCGTTCAATCGCCCGGATGGCCCGCGGTCCAAAGCGGCATCCGTTCCTGTTGGAAATGCCAAGGTCCATCGGCAATCCGACAAGCGCGACATCCAATTCGGAGAAATCCGGCTCTTTCCAGTCGATCGGCCGGTACGGCATATCAAGAAAAGTCGGGATCCCCGCGTAAGGCGCAAAGCGCGTTCCCGCGGGATCAAACAACTTGTCGACAACCGCCTTGTAGCGCGGATTGTATATGACGCTTTCATTCTCGCCGCCGAATTTGGCACGCAGCGCTTCCAGTTTTTTCTTGTTCATGCGGACCTGTCTTTCAAATGCGTTTTTGCCTCAAATGCCGTATCCGAAAATCCTGCGAGGCGATCACCGATCTGCACGATTTCGGGTGTGTCGACATTGGCAAAGGCCACTCTCAAGTGCGTATCCTGACCTGGCCCGAAGTATCTTCCCGGGAGGGCGAGCAATCCGCAACCTTTTGCAAGGTGTTCTGCAACGGTGACCGATGAAACACCGCGGAACGGATGCCTGACATAGGCAAAATAGGCGCCGATCTGATCGATTTTCCATGTCGGGCAAGGCGCCAAAGCCTCTCGAAACGCAGCTGCACGGGCAGCGATCTTCCTGTTGGTGCCCTGCCGCCAGTCCACAAGGTTCGCGATCGCCCATGGAAGCGCCATTTGAGCAGCGCGCGCCGGACAGATCTGAATGCAATCCAGGACCTTTCCGACTTCATCGATCACGGGACCGCCTGCAATGAGCGCCCCCACTCGATGGCCCGGAATGGCGTAGCTTTTTGAGAAGCTGTAGAGACTTATGACCGTATCGCGCCACCTTGGATCGCTGAACAACTCATGCGGTGCATCGGTCTGATCACGAAAGTCCCGATAGGTTTCGTCAATGATCAACCACAGGCCCCGCTGCGCGGCAAGGTCCATAAATGAGGCCAGTACGTGAGGTGGATAGACGGCGCCAGTGGGATTGTTCGGCGTGACCAGCACGATCGCCTTGACCCGCTCGTCTATCCGTTCTGCCGCCTCGCTGACGTCCGGAATGAAACCGGCTTCCGCGCAGAGCGGCAACGGCCGGGCTTCGATGCCCAGCATGTCCAGTGTCATCTTGTGGTTGAAATACCAAGGCGCCGGCAGAAGAACAACATCCCCAGCCGAAGCAACGGCGACGATCGCTGAAAAAAACGCCTGATTGCAACCCGCCGTGATGGAAACTTCCTGCTCGTCGATCTGCGCGCCATAGACCCGTGAACTTTCACCAGCATAGGCAGACCGCAATTGGTCATCGCCAAAAATGTCACCGTAGCGGGTTGCTTCGGAAGAGGCCGCTGCGAGCGCGATTTGATCAAGAAAAGCCCTGGGCGGTGGATCGCCGGGAACTGCTTGGCTGAGATTTATCACAGGTCCCATTTGGCCGTCATAGGCAGCCAGCCAACTCGAGGCCTCCGGTATCGGAGGCGTGGCCGTATCCAGCAGGTCCTGTTTCAAGTTTGGTTTTGCCACACTCGTACTCGCCAGAATGGATATCCGCACACCGATTGAGCATGCGCAGAAAATAAACATAAGAGATCTGATAGCTTGTAAAAGAGGAATTTTTCAATCAATACCTTGAGAAAAGCAAATGTATTGGAGCCAGCATGCGCCCTTCCGGAAGTGACCTGCGATTGCTTCAGGTTTTCGATGCCGTTGTTCGCCACGGCGGCTTCTCAGCCGCCGAAGTCGAGCTGAACTTGAATCAATCAACAATTTCCAATCACATGGCAGCGTTGGAAGAACGCCTTGGCGTTGTTCTCTGCCGCCGGGGTCGACGCGGTTTTCAACTGACGGAAGAAGGCCGCGCGGTTTACGAAGCAGCAACACGCCTGGACGCGGCACTCCACGATTTTTCCGCTGATGTCGGCTCGGTTCAGGGCAAGATCAGCGGAGAACTGCGTATCGGAACCTTGGATGCGATATCGGACGACCCTGGTAACCACCTTTCCGAAGCGCTCGCGATTTTCCGCAATATGGCAGGAGACGTGAAGATCCTTCTCTCCCAGGAACCCGCACAGGATCTGCAGCAAAAAGTTCGCGAAGGCATCTACCACTGCGGTATCGGCGTCAATCTTTCTCCGGTGGAGGGGCTTGACCATCTGCCCTTGCACACCGAAACGCACAGCCTTTATTGTGGCCGCGATCATAGCCTCTTCCAGGCAAGCGCCGACGATCTCGACCTGGATACCCTCGTCACGATGCCCTTTGTCCAGCGCGGCTATTGGCGGAACGACAAGTCAAAACAATATGCCTTTCGCAACGTGGCAGCGACGGTATACCAGATCGAACCGCAACTGCTCCTGATCCGCTCCGGTCATTATGTGGGTTTCCTGCCGGACCACTACGCCGACCGCTGGTCCCGGTCTGGCGACTTGCGCCGACTGCCCCTGCCCGACTTCACCTATTCCGCACAATTTCACCTGATCACCGCGCGTGACAACCGAAAATCCAAAACGGTGACGGCGCTCATCAAAGCCGTGCGCTCGGCGTGGGGTATTGAGTAAACGATGGCCAGAAAAGCATTCGAAGGAGGCGTCAGACCCTCAACGGAAACTCGACGCGGCTCGAAGGCCACACAAGCCCAGCACCGCAGCACATAATATTCACACGAACGCCTAACCGGGAAAAAGTCCGAACCTTTTGGATGATCTTTCAAAGGAACCGGAAGATTGGGTAGTTTTCAAATTGCGACCCAATTTTTCAACGGGTTGTCTTCAGGAAGTGGTCGAACTGCTGAGGCCAGAGCCGCGATCACCTTTGCGCTTGTGAACTCACGGACATCCTATAGTGTTTCGCTTATGACGAAAAATTACACCGGAAAATGCCTTTGCGGGGAAGTCACATACATCGCTGAAGGGCAGCCAGACATTGTGGCACAATGTCATTGCGAAGAGTGTCGCCGCCTGAGTGGAACTGGTCACACTGTGGGGGCAATGTTCAATTCAGATGCAGTCTCCATCACCGGCAAACTTAGCGAGTTCAATTACTTATCCGACAGAGGTTCGAAAGTTACAAAAGCATTTTGCGCAACCTGCGGAAGTCCGATTTACGGAAAAAACACCCGGACACCCGGTCATCTGACACTCACGCTTGGCACGATGAACGGCACCAGCGAACTGGAAATTGAGGTTGTTATTTTCGAGCGCGACAGACCCCATTGGGACCGGCTTGGAGAAGACGTCGTTTTCTTTGAAACGCAGCCCGATTGGAAACCTGAAAACTGAGCCGCCTCGCTCGCCAGTCTGCTCTGAATAGCAGCGTTGTTCGCTTGGCTGTGGTGAACATCGTCGGGCTGGGAAACAACTTGGTTCAAGTTCCCCAAGCAGGTGGTTGGAACACAGATCAAGACAGAATTTTTGCTAAGTTTGCCCGTTTTATCGGACGTGTTCGGAACCGCAGCATTTTTGGGTAAATGGCGGAGAGGAAGGGATTCTCTCTTCAGAAATATTTTCCTATATTTTTCAATAACTTAAGATAATTTGAGTAGAGATTCTACCCATTTTCTACCCAATTTCTACCCAAATTCTACTCAATTGAGTTGCCATCTTTGCCCCCTCCGGTTGAGGGGTCATTTCATTGAGATCAAAGACAGTCAGATCTTCTTTAGTGTACCTTTAGTTGCAAGAAGCCAATCGTTTGCTAACCTGAAAACATAGATTCTTTCAGAGGTCTCAAGTGAAAATTTTTCTCGGCTATCCATCGGAGCATGAAGAACGTGCACGAGAGGTGTACAATTATCTTGTTTCGCAAGGTGATGAAGTTTGGTTCGACAAAGTT
>NZ_JAILWL010000090.1 GCF_025698965.1 Roseibium sp. | reverse complement strand
CACCGCCAGCTTCTGCCAGCGTCATGGTGATTGCAGCGGTCAGCGTCGTCTTGCCGTGGTCAACATGGCCAATCGTGCCAATGTTAACGTGCGGCTTATTGCGCTCAAACTTTTCCTTCGCCATCGGATTACTCCGTTTCTCTAGTTCTTTTTGACGTTAAGAGGTGGGATCAGGCGTATTTCGCCTGAACCTCTTCGGCGACAGCCTGCGGCACCTGCTCGTAGTGATCGAACACCATCGAGTACTGGGCGCGGCCTTGAGACATGGAACGCAGGTTGTTCACGTAACCAAACATGTTGGCCAGCGGTACCATTGCGGTGATGACGGTAACGACGCCCCGGTTCTCCGTACCCGCGATCTGGCCGCGGCGGGAGTTGAGGTCACCAATCACGTCACCCATGTAGTCTTCCGGGGTGACAACTTCGACCTTCATGACCGGCTCGAGCAGTTTCGGGCCAGCTTTCTGGATCGCTTCGCGGAAACCGGCACGACCGGCGATTTCGAAGGCCAGAACAGAAGAGTCAACGTCGTGGTATGCACCATCGGTCAGGGTTGCCTTGATGTCGAGCATCGGGAAACCTGCCAGCGGACCGGAAGACATGACGCTTTCGATACCTTTGGAAACACCCGGGATGTATTCCTTCGGAACGTTACCGCCAACGATCTTGCTCTCGAAGACAAAGCCTTCGTTAGCTTCTGCCGGTTCAATGGTGAGCTTGATGCGAGCAAACTGACCGGAACCACCGGACTGCTTCTTGTGGGTGTAGTCCACATCGGCAACCTTGGTGATGGTTTCACGGTAAGCAACCTGCGGAGCACCGATATTCGCCTCAACCTTGAATTCGCGCTTCATGCGGTCGACGATGATGTCCAGGTGCAGCTCGCCCATGCCGGCGATGATTGTCTGACCGGATTCTTCGTCAGTCTTGACGCGGAAGGACGGATCTTCAGCAGCCAGGCGGTTCAGGGCAAGGCCCATCTTTTCCTGGTCGCCTTTGGTCTTCGGCTCAACAGCGATCTCGATAACCGGCTCAGGGAATTCCATACGCTCCAGAATCACCGGCTTCAGCGGATCACACAAAGTGTCGCCTGTAGTGGTGTCCTTCAGACCCGCGATAGCAACGATGTCACCAGCGTATGCGACGTCGATATCTTCACGGGAGTTGGAGTGCATCTGCATCATACGGCCGACACGCTCACGCTTGTCTTTGACGGTGTTGAGAAGGGAAACGCCCTTGTTCAGAACACCGGAGTAGATGCGGCAGAACGTCAGAGAGCCAACGAACGGATCGTTTGCAATCTTGAATGCCAGCAGACCGAGCGGTTCCTCATCGGAAGACTTGCGCTCTGCTTCAGCTTCGGTTTTCGGATCGATGCCCTTAATGGCAGGAACCTCAACCGGGCTCGGCAGGAAGTCCACGACGGCATCAAGAAGCGGCTGCACGCCCTTGTTCTTGAAAGCGGAACCACAGAAAATCGGAACGAAGTCACCAGCGATGGTGCCCTTGCGAATAAGTTCCTTGATCTTCTCCGTGGAAGGCTCTTCGCCTTCCAGGTAAGCTTCCATGGCTTCTTCGTCGACTTCAACGGCGGTCTCGATCAGAGCGTCGCGCATTTCCTGCGCACGATCAGCAAGTTCTGCCGGAATCTCCAGCTCATCCCACGCAGCGCCGAGATTTTCGGACTGCCAGATCAAAGCCTTCATCTTCAGAAGATCGACAACACCTGCGAATTCGTTCTCTGCCCCGATGTTAAGCTGCATGACCAGCGGAGTTGCGCCGAGGCGTTCCTTGATCATGGTGACGCAGCGATCAAAATCGGCGCCGAGCTTGTCCATCTTGTTGACGAAAATCATCCGCGGAACGTTGTACTTGTCGGCCTGACGCCAGACAGTTTCGGTCTGCGGCTCAACACCGGCATTGGCGTCCAGAAGAGCAACAGCGCCGTCAAGTACACGCAGGGAGCGCTCAACTTCAATGGTGAAGTCAACGTGACCCGGGGTGTCGATGATGTTCAGGCGCTTGTCGTTCCAGAACGCGGTGGTTGCAGCAGAAGTAATCGTGATACCACGCTCCTGCTCCTGCTCCATCCAGTCCATGGTGGCTGCGCCATCATGAACTTCGCCGATCTTGTGGCTCTTACCTGTGTAATAGAGGATCCGCTCGGTCGTAGTCGTCTTGCCGGCATCAATGTGAGCCATGATGCCGAAGTTACGGTAGTCCTCGATTTTATGCGTGCGCGACATAGCGTCAGCCCTTCGAAGTAACTTTTACCAGCGATAGTGCGAGAACGCGCGGTTGGCGTCTGCCATCCGGTGCGTATCTTCACGCTTCTTAACCGCGGTACCACGGTTGTTAGCTGCGTCGAGCAGCTCGCCGGACAGACGGTCAACCATTGTGGTTTCGTTGCGATTGCGCGCAGCAGAGATCAACCAGCGAATTGCAAGCGCCTGACGACGATCAGTGCGAACTTCAACCGGGACCTGGTAGGTCGCGCCACCAACACGGCGGGAACGAACTTCTACTTGCGGCATAACGTTCTCAAGAGCCGCATGGAACACCTCGATCGGGTTCTCACGGGTCTTGTTTTCAACAACGTCGAATGCACCGTAAACGATGCGCTCGGCGGTGGACTTCTTGCCGTCATACATGATGGAATTCATGAATTTGGTGACGACCATATCCCCGAACTTTGGATCCGGGTTGATTTCGCGTTTTTCAGCGCGGTGACGACGGGACATCTAATGTGCTCCTTACTTCGGCCGCTTGGCGCCGTATTTCGAACGACGCTGCTTACGATCCTTAACGCCCTGGGTATCCAACACACCACGAATGATGTGATAGCGGACACCCGGCAAATCCTTGACGCGGCCGCCGCGGATCATCACCACCGAGTGCTCCTGAAGGTTGTGACCTTCACCCGGGATGTAGCCAATGACTTCGAAGCCGTTGGTCAGGCGGATCTTTGCCACCTTACGCAGAGCCGAGTTCGGCTTCTTCGGCGTCGTCGTGTAAACGCGGGTGCAAACACCACGCTTCTGGGGGCAGGCCTCCATGGCCGGCACCTTGTTCCGCTTCGGCGGATCTTTCCGCGGCTTGCGGATCAACTGGTTGATGGTCGGCATTTTTTGCCCTTTACCTTGTCCATCCAAAAATTCGTATGCAACTGCAGTCCCCGCTGATCAAGCAAGCCCTTAAGCATGCAAAATCGCGCCCGCGCGCTCTTACAAGAGCGGCAGGCGCTGCGAAAAACCAGAGGACCACGAGTTGCCTCGCGGTCATGCAATCGACGCGTATTCGCCTATGTAACCCGGCAGCGTTTAAGAGGATTGGGTCCTGCGCCTTGGTACAGCGCTGGACGGGTTCACTCTTACCGCCTGCCCTTGGGATGCGCGGAAACTACTCATATGCACCCTTTGCGTCAAGTGCTTTGTCGAAAAAAGCGTGTTTATGCGGGTTACCATTCCGCAATCTGAATTTTCTGTCTATTTTCAGAGACATACAAACAGATCAGGAAACCGTATCGATTGCTTTTGAAATTTTATTGCGCGCATTGCTGCCAGAGCATATCTGCAAACCGAATCCGGGACTGTCTCCGTACCCGGTTCCCTCCGGTTGCCAGGTGAGAATTTGCCTTGATTGCCAAAACTGAACGGCAAACGAGTCGCTTTGCTTCATCGCAACGGCCGATGATTCTCTTCGACGCGGATCTGCGACTTTATTGCCATCGTGCATCCACCCCCTACCCGGTCGGGACAATTGCGTTCAGACAACTTATGGACCTTGGCTTCAGCGGCCATCCGGCTGGCTTCAGGTGTTCGGACAGGCATTTCGTCCGCAACTTCCAGAAAAGCTATCTCGTTATTGCCGAGCAGACCACTAGACCGTGAACCTTGAAAACGCGAAATTCAAGAATTCCGGCCGACCCATCTTGCAGGCAGGCAATGCCGGCCCGTGTGCGAAGAATTGATATTGCCACTCGCGAGATCGCA
Organism: Roseibium sp.; assembly: GCF_025698965.1. Lineage (GTDB taxonomy): Bacteria > Pseudomonadota > Alphaproteobacteria > Rhizobiales > Stappiaceae > Roseibium. The sequence continues at coordinate 12,134 of NZ_JAILWL010000090.1, read as the reverse complement.
CGCCTGCTTCACAGTTCGGGAGAGTCCCGAAGTCTCAGGAATCTGTGTCTCACCTTTATTGATTAAACGTCACTATTGCGACGTTTCCCGCAAGAGCGTCCTGGTAAGCTCCTTCATAAAGCGGGTCATCGGGCTCACCGTCCATAACACCGATCTGGTCAAGTTCCGCTTCTGCAAACCCTTGAGCCGATAAGGCTTCAAGTGTCTTGCGGACCGCATCATCTTCGTCCGGCGCCTTCAGCAAGGCATGAATGGTAATTGCATCATCCGGGGACGCCTGTTCGTTTTCCCAGACCCGGCCGATCACGATATAGACCACCGGCTCCATTTCCATATCATTGTCGTTCATCGTTCAACTCACCTGTTGCGATTGTGGTGGTTCGACATTCCACTGTCTCGATACAAGAAAGGCCGCCCGAGGGCGGCCTTTCGACTGGTTCTCTTTGAGCCGTTTATTCGGCTGCTCCTGTCATGTCCTCCAGAAGGCCTTCTGCCGCGCTGTCCGAAGACTGTTGGCGTTGCGCTTCCTGGATCAGGTCGTCGCGATGCGTCGCAATCTTGCGAATGCGTTTCATCACGCCACCGGTACCCGCCGGAATCAAGCGGCCCACGATTACGTTTTCCTTCAGGCCAACCAGTGGGTCGGTCTTGCCGTTGACTGCCGCATCGGTAAGAACGCGGGTCGTTTCCTGGAAGGAAGCGGCGGAGAAGAAGGACCGTGTCTGCAGTGATGCTTTGGTGATACCGAGCAGAACCGGAACACCCTTGGCAGGGTCGCGTGCAGCGTCGATCGCTTTTTCATTGGCTTCTTCGAAGTCAATCTTGTCGATCTGTTCACCTGAGAAGAACTCGGTGTCGCCCGGATCCGTGATCTCAACCTTCTGCAGCATCTGGCGAACAATCACCTCGATGTGCTTATCGTTGATCGTCACACCCTGCAGACGATAGACTTCCTGGATTTCGTTGACGAGGTAGGCAGCCAGTGCCTCGACGCCTTTAACCGCCAGAATGTCGTGGGGTGCCGGGTTGCCATCGAGAATATACTCGCCCTTTTCAATGGCATCGCCTTCCTGGAGATGGAAGTGTTTGCCTTTGGGGATGAGATATTCAACAGGCTCAGCACCGTCCTCAGCCGGGTCGATGATGATGCGACGCTTGTTCTTGTAGTCGCGGCCGAACCGGATCGTACCATCGATTTCAGCGATGATCGCGTGATCCTTCGGACGACGAGCTTCAAACAGTTCCGCAACACGCGGAAGACCACCGGTAATGTCCTTGGTCTTGGCACTTTCCAGCGGAATACGTGCCAGAACGTCACCAGCCTTGACTGTTGAGCCTGGCTGAACGGACAGGACCGCGTCCACGGAGAGTATCAGACGAGCGTCGGATCCGCGGGCGTTTTTCGAAATCGCACCCTTGTCGTCCTTGATGACGATAGCGGGCTTGAGATCTGCACCACGCTGCGACGAGCGCCAGTCGATGACGATACGCTTGGTGATACCGGTCGCCTCATCGGCAGTTTCCTGAACCGACGCACCGTCGACCAGGTCTTCGAAGTCGACAACACCATCGACTTCCGCAAGCATCGGACGCGTATAGGGATCCCATTCTGCAATCCGCTGACCGCGCTTGACCTTGTCACCATCATCGACATGCAGCTTGGATCCATAGGCGATCCGGTGCACAGCACGCTCATTGTCGTCGCTGTCGATGACAACGATGGACATGTTGCGAACCATGGCAATCAGGTTGCCATCAGAGTCCCGCTGAACCGAACGGTTCCGGATCTTGATAGTACCGTCAACATTCGACTCGATGAACGAGCTGTCGACAACCTGCGCCGTACCGCCAATGTGGAAGGTACGCATGGTCAGCTGGGTTCCAGGCTCACCAATGGACTGAGCCGCGATAACACCAACGGCTTCACCCATGTTCACCGGCGTACCGCGAGCAAGGTCGCGGCCGTAACAGGTCGCACAGACGCCCGTTTCAGTTTCACAGGTCAGAACCGAACGGATCTTGATCTGCTGAACCTTGGCCGCCTCGATTGCATCAACGTCCTTCTCGTCGATCAGCTGACCCTTCGGGACAAGCACTTCGCCGGTCTGGTTGTTGATGACGTCTTCAGCCGTCGTACGACCCAGGACACGCATGCCCAGAGAAGCAATGACGTTACCGGCATCGACGATCGGCGCAACGGTGATGCCGCGTTCGGAACCACAATCCGGTTCAAGGATGATGGAATCCTGCGCAACGTCAACGAGGCGACGGGTCAGGTAACCGGAGTTCGCAGTCTTCAAGGCGGTGTCGGCCAGACCTTTACGGGCGCCGTGGGTGGAGTTGAAGTACTCCAGAACCGACAGGCCTTCCTTGAAGTTGGAGATGATCGGGTTCTCGATGATGGAGCCATCCGGCTTGGCCATCAGGCCACGCATACCGGCAAGCTGTTTCATCTGCTGAGGTGAACCACGGGCACCGGAGTGAGACATCATGTAGACCGAGTTCATCGGCTTCTGACGACCGGATTCCTCATCGATCTGAACGGCCTTAATACGGGCCATCATCTCGTCAGCAATTTTGTCGGTACATTTCGCCCAGGCGTCGACAACCTTGTTGTACTTCTCGCCCTGCGTGATCAGGCCGTCATTGTATTGCTGCTCGTATTCGGTCGCGAGAGACGCGGTTTCGGCCACAAGCTTCTGCTTGGTGTCCGGGATAACCATGTCGTCCATACCGAACGAGATGCCTGCATTACAGGCGTTCTTGAAGCCAAGCTGCATGATCCGGTCACAGAAGATAACCGTCTCCTTCTGACCGCAGGCACGGTAAACCGTGTCGATCATCTTGGAGATTTCCTTCTTGGTCATCAACTTGTTGCAGACCTCGAACGGCACTTCATGGTTCTTCGGCAGAAGTTCCGCAATCAGCATCCGGCCCGGAGTGGTCTCGATGATTTCGGACGTCGGATTGCCATCCGCATCAACGGACTTGAACCGGCCCTTGATCTTGGTGTGCAGCGTGATGACCTTGTTGGCCAGCGCATGGTGGATTTCACCGATGTCGCCGAAAGCCATGCCTTCACCCGGCTCACCTTCCGCCATGATGGACAGGTAGTAGAGACCAAGAACGATATCCTGCGACGGCACGATAATCGGGCCACCGTTTGCAGGATGCAGAATGTTGTTGGTGGACATCATCAGCGTACGGGCTTCAAGCTGGGCTTCCAGCGAAAGCGGTACGTGAACAGCCATCTGGTCACCGTCGAAGTCGGCGTTGAACGCGGAACAGACGAGCGGGTGCAGCTGGATTGCCTTGCCTTCGATCAAAGTCGGTTCGAACGCCTGGATACCAAGACGGTGAAGCGTCGGCGCACGGTTCAGAAGAACCGGGTGCTCGCGGATCACCTCGTCAAGGATATCCCAGACTTCCGGACGTTCCTTTTCCACCAGCTTCTTCGCCTGCTTGACGGTCGAGGAGAAGCCTTTTGCATCAAGGCGCGAATAGATGAACGGCTTGAACAGCTCAAGCGCCATTTTCTTCGGCAGACCGCACTGGTGCAGCTTCAGTTCCGGTCCAACGGTGATCACCGAACGGCCGGAATAATCAACGCGCTTACCGAGCAGGTTCTGACGGAAACGGCCCTGCTTGCCTTTCAGCATATCGGACAGCGACTTCAGCGGACGCTTGTTGGCACCGGTGATGACGCGGCCACGACGACCGTTGTCGAACAACGCATCCACGGACTCCTGAAGCATGCGCTTCTCGTTCCGGATAATGATGTCCGGAGCACGCAGTTCCATCAGACGACGCAGACGGTTGTTACGGTTGATCACGCGGCGATAAAGATCGTTCAGATCCGACGTCGCGAAGCGGCCGCCATCCAGCGGAACCAGCGGACGAAGATCCGGCGGAATAACCGGAACAACGGTCATGATCATCCACTCCGGGCGGTTACCCGATTCCATGAATGCTTCAATGACCTTCAACCGCTTGGCCAGCTTCTTCGGCTTCAGCTCAGTGGTCGCTTCCGCGATTTCCTGGCGCAGTCGCTCGCTTTCACGCTCAAGATCCATGCTCATCAGGATCTCGCGGATCGCCTCGGCACCGATCATTGCGGTGAAGGCGTCTTCGCCATACTCGTCCTGGGCAGCGATATAGTCTTCTTCGGACAGAAGCTGATGCTGCTTGAGCGGGGTCAGACCCGGCTCAAGAACCACGTAGTTCTCGAAGTAAAGAACGCGCTCAAGATCCTTCAGGGTCATGTCGAGCAGCAGACCGATGCGGCTCGGCAGAGACTTCAGGAACCAGATATGCGCAACCGGCGCTGCCAGTTCGATATGGCCCATACGTTCACGGCGCACGCGGGAAAGGGTGACTTCAACACCGCATTTCTCACAGATAACGCCTTTGTATTTCATGCGCTTATATTTACCGCAAAGACATTCGTAGTCCTTGATAGGTCCGAAGATACGCGCACAGAACAGACCGTCCCGCTCAGGTTTGAACGTACGGTAGTTGATGGTCTCCGGCTTTTTGATTTCGCCGAAAGACCAAGACAAGATCTTTTCCGGGCTTGCGAGTGAAATCCGGATATTGTCGAAGGTCTGTGTGGGAGCCTGCTGGTTAAACAGGTTCATGACCTCATGATTCATGGTCCGTCTCCTTCGATGCGCGGTTGGGGGCGGATGTCATCTCCACTCCCCCAGACCGGCATGCCAAGTCATTTGGGGTCCGTTGCCGGGGTTATTCAGCGGCGTCCGCTGTTTCTTCCTCGGCAATCGCTGGGGTATCGGTACGTTGAAGCTCAACGTTGAGACCCAGGGACCGCATTTCCTTCACAAGCACGTTGAAGCTTTCCGGAATGCCCGCCTCGAACGTGTCGTCCCCGCGCACGATGGCCTCATAGACCTTCGTACGGCCGGCCACGTCGTCCGACTTAACAGTGAGCATTTCCTGCAGCGTGTAGGCTGCACCGTAAGCTTCAAGCGCCCAGACCTCCATTTCCCCGAAGCGCTGGCCACCGAACTGCGCCTTACCACCCAGCGGCTGCTGAGTAACAAGCGAGTATGGGCCGATCGAACGGGCATGGATCTTGTCGTCGACAAGGTGGTGCAGCTTCAACATGTAGATATAGCCAACGGTAACCTTGCGATCGAACTCTTCACCGGTACGGCCGTCGAAGAGTACCGACTGACCGCTCGGGTCATAGCCAGCGATGTTGAGAGCATCGACGACATCCGGTTCACGGGCACCATCGAAGACCGGCGTTGCAATCGAAACGCCCTTCTTCAGCTGATCCGCCAGGCGCACGATGCCATCGTCATCGTAGTCCTTGACGCTGTCGCCCTTCTTGTTGTCGCCGTAGATCTCGACGATCTTGCCACGCAGCTCATCGATCTGACCGGATTTCTTGTACTCTTCGTACATTTCACCGATCCGATGCCCCATACCGCGACAGGCCCAACCCAGGTGGGTTTCAAGGATCTGACCGACGTTCATACGCGACGGCACACCGAGCGGGTTCAGCACGATATCGACATGGGTTCCGTCTTCCAGGAACGGCATGTCTTCGCAAGGGTTGATCTTGGAAACCACACCCTTGTTCCCGTGACGGCCGGCCATCTTGTCGCCCGGTTGCAGCTTGCGCTTCACGGCAACGAACACCTTGACCATCTTCATGACGCCCGGTGGCAGTTCATCACCGCGCTGCAGTTTCTCGACCTTGTCGATGAAACGCTGCTCGAGACGCTTGCGGCTGTCGTCATATTGACCGCGCAGAGCTTCGATCTCGGACATGAACTTCTCGTCATCGGTAGCAAACTGCCACCACTGAGAGCGCGGGAAGTCATTGAGGACATCCCCGGTCAGTTGTGCGTCCTTCCTGAAACCCTTCGGACCGGCAACGGCAACCTTGTCCATCAGCATCTCGGCCAGGCGGCCATAGACGTTGCGGTCAAGAATAGCCTGTTCGTCGTCACGGTCTTTCGCGAGGCGTTCGATTTCCTCGCGCTCGATTGCCATCGCACGCTCGTCTTTTTCAACGCCGTGGCGGTTGAATACACGAACTTCGACAACAGTACCGGACACACCCGGTGGCAGACGAAGAGAAGTATCGCGGACGTCGGATGCCTTTTCACCGAAGATGGCGCGCAGGAGTTTTTCTTCCGGCGTCATCGGGCTTTCGCCCTTCGGTGTGATCTTGCCGACGAGGATGTCACCCGGATTGAGTTCAGCACCGATGTAGACGATACCGGCCTCATCGAGATTCTTCAGCGCTTCTTCGGAAACGTTCGGAATATCGCGCGTGATTTCTTCCGGCCCAAGCTTGGTATCACGCGCCATCACTTCGAATTCCTCGAGATGAATGGAGGTGAAGACATCGTCGGAAACGATGCGCTCGGAAAGCAGGATGGAATCCTCGAAGTTATAGCCGTTCCACGGCATGAACGCGACGAGCACGTTCCGGCCGAGAGCCAGATCGCCGAGATCCGTGGACGGACCATCTGCGATGATATCGCCCTTGTGAATCCGGTCACCTACGCGAACCAGCGGACGCTGGTTGATGCAGGTATTCTGGTTGGAACGCTGGAACTTCTGCAGACGATAGATGTCAACGCCGGACTTGCCCGGGTCGAGATCTTCCGTTGCACGGATAACGATACGGGTCGCATCCACCTGGTCAACGACCCCGGCACGACGGGCACCAATGGCAGCACCGGAGTCGCGAGCCACGATCGGCTCCATACCGGTTCCGACAAACGGAGCTTCGGCGCGCACGAGCGGCACGGCCTGACGCTGCATGTTCGAGCCCATGAGCGCGCGGTTGGCGTCATCGTTCTCAAGGAACGGAATGAGCGCGGCAGCCACGGACACAAGCTGCTTCGGCGAAACGTCCATGAGGTCGACCTTGTCGGACGGAACCATCATGTTTTCACCGGCATGTCGACAGGTGATCAGCTCAGTGGTGAAACGGCCATCGGCATCATATTCCGCGTTGGACTGAGCCACATAGTGCTTGGCTTCTTCCATGGCGGACAGATAAACGACGTCGTTGGTAACGGCACCGTCCTTGACCTTCCGATACGGGCTTTCGATAAAGCCGTACTTGTTCACGCGGGCAAAGGTTGCCAGCGAGTTGATCAGTCCGATGTTCGGACCTTCCGGTGTCTCAATCGGACAGATACGGCCGTAGTGGGTCGGGTGAACGTCGCGGACTTCGAAGCCGGCACGTTCACGGGTCAAACCACCCGGGCCAAGCGCCGACAGGCGACGTTTGTGCGTGACTTCGGACAGCGGGTTGGTCTGATCCATGAACTGCGACAGCTGTGAAGAGCCGAAGAATTCACGAACAGCAGCAGCCGCCGGTTTCGCGTTGATCAGATCCTGCGGCATGACCGTATCGATCTCAACAGAGCTCATGCGCTCCTTGATCGCGCGTTCCATGCGCAAGAGGCCGACGCGGTACTGGTTTTCCATCAGTTCGCCAACGGAACGGACGCGGCGGTTGCCAAGGTTATCGATGTCATCGATTTCTCCCTTGCCGTCACGAAGCTCCAGAAGAACGCGGATGACTTCCAGGATGTCTTCCTTGCGCAGGGTACGAACGGTGTCTTCGCACTCCAGATCAAGACGCATGTTCATTTTCACGCGGCCAACCGCGGAAAGATCGTAGCGCTCTTCATCGAAGAACAGCGACTGGAACATGGCTTCTGCTGTGTCAATGGTGGGCGGCTCGCCCGGACGCATCACGCGGTAGATGTCGAACAGAGCATCCTCGCGAGACTCGTTCTTGTCCACTGCCAACGTGTTGCGGATGTAGGGACCGGTATTGACATGATCAATGTCGAGAATCGGCAGGTCGTGATAACCACGCTCAACCAGCTCTTCCAGAAGCTTGCCGGTAATTTCACCGCCTGCTTCCACGTAGATTTCACCGGTCTGCATATCGACAATATCTTCGGCAAGATACTGACCATGCAGGTCTTCGTCGGTGACCTTCAGCGCGGTGACGCCCTTTTCGCTGAGCTGCTTGATGGTGCGTGCGGTGATCTTGCGGCCACCCTCGACAACCACTTCGCCGCTGTCTGCGTCGATCAGGTCGTAAGAGGCTTTCGAACCTTTCAGACGGGCACCGTCAAACGGCATGCGCCACGAACCGTCTTTCTGGCGGGTGTAGTCGATCCGCTTGTAGAACGTGTTGAGGATCTCTTCGCCGTCCAGGCCGAGTGCCATCAGCAATGACGTGACCGGGATCTTGCGACGACGGTCGATGCGTGCGTGCACGATATCCTTGGCATCGAATTCGATATCGAGCCAGGAACCGCGGTAAGGGATCACACGGGCAGCGAACAGAAGTTTGCCGGAAGAATGGGTCTTGCCTTTGTCGTGATCGAAGAACACGCCCGGAGAGCGGTGCATCTGGGAAACGATCACGCGCTCGGTGCCGTTGACGATGAACGTGCCGTTATCGGTCATGAACGGCATGTCGCCCATGTAGACATCTTGTTCCTTGATGTCTTTAACGGATTTGGCACCGGTGTCTTCATCAACGTCGAATACGATGAGACGCAGGGTAACCTTCAGCGGCGCTGCGAAGGTCATGTCGCGCTGGCGGCACTCGTCGACGTCGTATTTGGGAGCTTCAAATTCGTAGGAAACAAATTCCAGAAGGGAAGTGCCCGCAAAATCGGAAATTGGAAATACGGACTGGAAGACCGCTTCAAGGCCTTCACTTTTGCGGCCGCCGCCCGGCATCTCATCGACCTGCAGGAATTGGTCGTATGATGCTTTTTGAACCTCGATGAGATTGGGCATAGCCGCGACATCGCGGATCGATCCGAAGTATTTACGGACCTTTTTGCGACCGTTGAACGTTTGGGTCATTGTCGCTCCTAGTATCGGCCGGGTAACGGCTTCCCGAAACGCCCCTTGTCCAATCGGGCCACCTGCCCGGGCGCTTCGGAAAACCGTCCCCCTAGTGGGACGTACGCCCCGGAACCGGGTCAGACCCGCCGGGGCAAGAAACGGTCCCGGCAGTCCGGGACCGTTCGAAAGGCCTAGGCCTTTATTACTTCAGCTCTACAGAAGCACCAGCTTCTTCAAGCTTCTTCTTCAGCTCTTCAGCTTCGTCCTTGCTTACAGCTTCTTTGACGGCTTTCGGAGCGGACTCTACGAGTTCCTTAGCTTCCTTCAGGCCAAGACCGGTGATTGCACGGACTTCCTTGATGACGTTGATTTTCTTGTCGCCGGCAGAGGCCAGAACAACGTCAAATTCGGTTTTCTCTTCAGCAGCAGCAGCATCGCCGCCAGCGCCGGCAACAGCAGCAACTGCAACCGGAGCAGCAGCAGAAACGCCCCACTTTTCTTCCAGAAGCTTGCTCAGTTCAGCAGCTTCCATGACAGTCAACGAGGACAGTTCTTCTACGAGCTTTTCAAGATCAGCCATTTTTTAGTACCTTAAGTTCGAACCAAATTTGGTTTCTTCAGACAGTGTGTTTGGACGCCTTATGCGGCTTCGTCCTTGTCGGCATACGCGCCAAAGACGCGGGCGAGCTGCCCGGCCGGTGCGTTGACAACCTGTGCAATCCGGGATGCAGGGGTCTGGATCATGCCAACCAGTTTCGCACGCAGCTCATCGAGCGACGGCATGGTTGCCAGAGACTTGACGCCTTCCGGATTCAGGTTAGTCGTGCCAAGAGCACCGCCAAGTATTTCCAAATTTTCGTTGGACTTGGCGAAATCGACAGCTGCTTTCGGTGCGGCTACCGGATCGTCTGAGTAGACGAGAACGGTAGGGCCCTGAAACAGGTCGGAGATATGCTCAAGGTCAGTGCCTTTAAGGGCGAGCTTCACAAGGCGGTTTTTTGCGACTTTTACAGAACCACCGGCTTCACGCACAGATGCCCGCAGCGCAGTCATCTGAGAAACCGAGAGGCCTGCATAGTGCGCGACAACAACGACGCCGGTGTCAGCCAGCTCGGCGTTGAGAGATGTCACGAACTCGTGCTTTTCCGCTCTTTCCACTTGCCTTCTCCATTTGGTGGCGTTGCCGCCACCGGTTTACCTTTGCCGCCTGGCAGATGGTCCCGAACCCGGAACCGCCTCATCAGGCGACGCTCAGGGTCCTGTCCCCTCACCTTCACGCTTTGCAACGCGCGGCAAGGTCTGGTTCGAACCTGGCTTTCCGCTGGTTCAGCGGAGAATTCGGTTCTCACCCATCTATGCAGGCTTTCTTGCTTAAGCCGGTTACCCGGCACCTGCAGTCTCGGACAGGGCAATCCGGCGGCGAGCCGCCGGATCTAATCAGCCTTTCGGCTGAAATCTCGTTTCAATCCGGAATTCCGGATTATTCGCCAGCAACGCTGGACAGATCGACTTTCAAACCCGGGCCCATCGTGGAAGAAACGGCGATGCGCTTCAGATAGGAGCCCTTTGCGCCAGTCGGCTTGGCTTTCTGAACGGCGTCAATCAGAGCTTTCACATTCTGAGAGATTGCCTCTTCGGTGAAAGACACTTTGCCGACACCTGCATGCACGATTCCGGCCTTTTCAACGCGGAACTGAACAGCGCCGCCCTTGGCGTCGTTGACAGCAGCCTTGACGTCCGGAGTCACGGTACCGACTTTCGGGTTCGGCATCAGACCGCGTGGGCCGAGAACCTTACCGAGACGGCCGACCAGCGGCATCATGTCCGGTGTCGCAATGCAGCGATCGAAATCGATCTTGCCGCCCTGGACTTCCTGAACCAGCTCTTCTGCACCAACGATGTCGGCGCCAGCTGCCTTTGCTTCCTCAGCCTTGTCGCCGCGAGCAAAGACGGCAACCTTGACGTTCTTGCCAGTGCCGTTAGGCAGGACGCAAACGCCGCGGACCATCTGGTCTGCGTGACGCGGGTCAACACCAAGATTGATCGCAACCTCAACGGTTTCGTCAAACTTCGTCTTGGAACGCTCCTTTACGAGGCTTACAGCTTCGTCCAGAGAGTACAGCTTGTTGCGGTCAAGACCTTCACGCGCTGCTTTGATACGCTTTCCAACCTTCGCCATGATCTTACCCCTTAACCTCAAGGCCCATGGAGCGGGCGGAGCCTTCAACCATCAGCATTGCTGCGTCGATGTCGTTGGCGTTCAGGTCCTTCATCTTGGCTTCTGCGATTTCCTTCACCTGATCTTTGGTAACGGAACCGACAGTGCCGCGACCCGGTGTCTGAGCACCCTTCTGCAGCTTGGCAGCTTTCTTCAGGAAGAAGCTGACCGGAGCCGTCTTCACTTCAAAAGTGAAAGACTTGTCGGAGTAGTAGGTAATCACGGTCGGGCACGGAGCGCCCTTTTCAACATCCTGGGTCTGCGCGTTGAACGCCTTGCAGAATTCCATGATGTTCAGACCACGCTGACCGAGCGCCGGACCAATGGGCGGCGACGGAGTAGCGGAACCTGCCGGCACCTGAAGTTTCAGGAAACCTTCAATCTTTTTCGCCATCTCTCTCTCCAATCAATCGCAACCGAACGGCAATCCGGTTGCCTGGGAGCTGGTGGTCTGGCTCTTTTCGATGTCCGGCGAAGAACATCAGAACCTTCCACCTACTTCATCCCGGCCTTATCCACTGACGTGTAAAAACCAGGCACTCGAACCGCCCCTCAGGACGGCAAACAGTCAGAGCTTGTCAACCTGACCGAATTCCAATTCAACCGGCGTCGCACGACCGAAGATGGACACGGCCACCTTGAGACGGGCACGCTCGTCGTCAACTTCTTCGACGAGACCGGAGAACGACGCAAACGGCCCGTCGGACACGCGCACCTGCTCCCCAACTTCGAAGCTGACGGTCGGCTTCGGCCGGTCCACACCTTCCTGCACCTGATTGATGATTCGAAGGGCTTCTTTTTCCGGAATCGGCATCGGCTTTTGATCCGCGCCCAGGAAACCGGTCACCTTCGGCGTGTCTTTGATCAGGTGAAACGCCTCGTTGGTCATATCCATCTTCACCAGGACATAGCCCGGGAAAAATTTGCGCTCGGCGTCCACCTTGCGGCAACGTCGCACTTCAACAACCTTTTCCATCGGAACGAGAATTTCCTCAAACAGATCGGACAGACCTTTCTGTTCAGCCTTCTCGCGAATGGAATCGGCGACCTT